>JAQGHK010000030.1 GCA_028288875.1 Phycisphaerales bacterium
CGCGGGATTCTGCATCGGATTCACCGTGTCGACGCGCTATTCCGACGGCCTGCTGCTGGCGCCGCTGGGCATCGCAGCGCTGACGACGCTTCGCTTTCGCAGCCGTCGCTCGTGGTATGCGGCAGCCGTGCCGGTGCTGGCGTGGTGCGTACCGTTCTTTGCGCTTCTGATTTTCAATCGCCTAACCATGGGCCATTGGACGGGTTACGACACGACCAATGAAAGCACCGGCTTCTCCGCCAAAGACTTCGGCGAGAAGTGGCAATACACCATCCATCAACTGGATATTTACGGCGTCTTCTTCATCCTGCCGCTCGGCGTGCTCGGCCTGTCGCTCATGGTGACGAACACGCGGTGGTGGAAGCCGGGCCTGATCCTGGTGCTCTGGTTCGCGCCCACCACACTCCTCTACATGGCTTACTCCTGGGGCCTGGAGACGCCGGGCCTGATGTACCTGCGATTCTTCGTCGCCGTCTTCCCTGCGGCGATTGCGGCGGCGATTTGGCTGGTATCAATGACCGTTCGTGGCATCGCGGCGGCAAGTGCAGACGCGGCCGGTACTTCGCTGATCCGTCCTTCGCTCGCCCTGTATTGCGGCGCCGCCGTTTTTACGCTGCTGGTCGCAGCCGAGGGGGTTTTTGTCTCCCACGATGAACTACCTCACCTTCGCGCCGTGAACACTGGCGTCCGTCTATCCGGCCAGGCGCTGCTTGAGGCGATCCCCGCTGCCCGGGCGGATTCGAAAGAGCCCGCGCCTCTGATGTTTGGCGAAGATATCGGCGTTTTCTCCCGGCAATTGATGCATTTTCAGTTTGTCGCGCGCGGCGAATGGTTTTCCGCCACCGCCTTCACCCTCCGGGGTAACAAGCTCGGCCTGATGTTCGGCAACGGCCCAAAGGGAAATGATCCGGGCAGTTCGAGCCCGCCGGTCCTGATCCAGAAAGAGCGGCTGACCAAGAACGGGAAGCTCTATCGCGAAATGACTTTCGCCGACTTTGCCAAAGCCGAGGCTGAGACGATCAATGCCGCACTGAACGCCGGGCGCGGGGCCTATGCCGTGCTGATGCCCGCCTCCGTCCCGGAATTCCAGAGCCGCCTGAATGCCGAAGGCTTCGAGTTAACCGTCGTCGGCACCTGGCACGACCCGAGCACTCCCGTCACCCCACCGATTGTAGTCCAAAAACCCACGACCACTCCGGCAACCGCCTCAGCGACGACCACCGCGGCGACGACCGCATCGCAAGCCAACCCGTCCGACAACCCAGGCTTCCTTGGCCGGCTTTTCGGCGACAAAAACCAGCCCACCCCGCCGCGACCCGCGCCGTCCAAGCCATTTGTCGGCAACGACGAGAACCTCACTCTGCCGACCCTGCACCTCCCGCGGATGTTCGATACCGCCGCCGATCTGCAGTTCTTAAAAATCACAGCGAAACGGACCACGACAACGCTGCCGCGTTAGCACTCACGGCCCCATCGGCCGACGCACCTACCCTACCGTCCCGGCCGGCCCTGTCACGCAAAATCCGCCGTAATTTTCGGCACGAAATCGCCCTTCGCCCGGCCACATTTTTCCCTTGACGCGGCCCTGCGAAATGATCAAATAGAGTCTCACGCTCGCCCCCTTGCGCGATCACTTTTCCCACGACCCATCCGGGTCGCGGCAGCCGTTCGCGCGGGCTGAACTACACATGTAGTCAAAATTTGCAAAACCGCGCCGAGTCGTTAGCCGGCCACCCGCTGACGACGCCGACCAAGTCCGAACATCGCGGCGGCCGCCACCATCCCGCTCACCGGTTCGGGCACCGCCGCGGCAAACGCCTGCATCGCGCTGACCTGAGCCGCCGTAACTGGCGCGGCGGCACCGGTACTCGACTGTCCGAAGTTGTTTTGCAGGGCGAGGAAGTCGTTGAAGTCGGTGACGCCGTCGTAATTGAAATCACCGCCCATCCACCCGCCGGTGGTTAAGCCGAAGGCGTTTTGCAGGGCGAGGAAGTCATTGAAGTCGACCCCGCCGTCGAGATTTGCGTCGCCGTAGAGCGTGGCTTGGACGGTGACGTTTCCGCCGCCGGCGATATCGCCGTAACCAAGGCCCCGTGCGGCGGTGGCGGTACTGGATCGCAACGGGCCGGTCGCAAACCCGCTCACGTAGCCGGCCGCGAGCAGGCCACGTACCTGGCTCAACACGGCCGCGACATCGGACCCGGCGTACAGGATCAGCCGCCCGCCGCGGATGTCGGCGCCGCCGCCGTTGAAGACGATGTTCTGCGCGGCCGGCATGAGGAAGAGATTCGCGCCCGCATCACCAATTGCGCCGGGCTGGATCGTCGTCGTGCCGGCGTAAGTGTTCGCACCTGCAAACATCACTGTGCCAGGTCCTTCGATACTTAACCCGCCGGCGCCAGTGATGAGCGCCGTGGATTCGACGCTGAGGGTCTTCCCCGCTCCGGCCGCGAACGTATGCGTGCCGGTGTCGGCGAGGGCGATGTTGAGTGTGCGGTAGTCGTTAACCGCGCCGCCGCCCGGCAGTCCGCGGACGATTGACGTCGGATCGCTTCCGGAACCGGGTTGGCCAACGATAAAGAACGGCGAGTCGACCGGCGCGCGTGACCCATCAAACGCTTCAAGCCGGCCGTTGACAAAGTTGATCGTCGCGCGGCTCTTGGCACTGAGCGTGGCCGCCTGGTTCGAGCCGCCGATTTGAATCTGATACGCCGAGAGGATCGCGGATGACGTGGAGGTGCCCAGCGTGTAGGTGCTGAGCATCGTGTTGGTTGCCGCCGCGCTGGTGTTGAAGTACAGGGAGCCGGTCAGCACGGTGCCGGCCTGCTGCTCGAAGCGGTCGTCAGACACGCCGACGAACGCGGAATTACCAGGCAACGCGTTGTAGGCATCAGACCCCGCCTGCGCTTGCCCGACATATAGCCGCCCGATGTTCAGCACGCTTGCATCGCCACCGATGCGAACCGTGGTCGATTGCCCGA
>JAQGHK010000046.1 GCA_028288875.1 Phycisphaerales bacterium
CGGTGGCCATCAATCCGACCGACACCCGCGCGGCCGGCCTGAAGGGCAAGTTCGTCAAGCTGCCGATCGTCGGCCGGATCATTCCGATCATCGAAGACGATTACGTCGTTAAAGGCGTTGACCAAGGCGGCGACCCCGCCGACGTGAAGGCGCAGTTCGCCAGCGGCTTCCTGAAGGTCACGCCCGCTCACGACCCGAACGACTGGGACATCGGCCTGCGTCACAGCCTGCCGGTCATCAACGTCATGGCCCCCGACGCCAGCATCAGCGATCAGCACGGATGGAGCCAATTAGAGGGCCCCGGCGGCGTGGGCGAGGCCGCGTTTCTCCTCGGCCAAAGTCGCGAGGCCGCCCGGGAAGCGGTCATCGAATGGTTCCGTCGGCACAACCTGCTCGGCGAAGTGAAGCCCTACAGCCACAGCGTCGGCCACAGCTACCGCAGCCACGTGCCGATCGAGCCGTACCTGAGCGATCAGTGGTATTGCCGCGTGACGGACGATCGTCTTCGCGGCGCGGCCCTGCGCGCGATGAACCCGGCCCAAGTCAGCCCGTCGTCCGCCTCCGCCGTAGCCGCGACGCCTGCGTCGCCTCCCGCGGTCGGGTTAACGATGCAAGGCGACGCAGGCGTCGCAGCTACATCAAACACAGTCACCTTCTACCCGGCCCGCTCTGCCAAGTCATATCAGACTTGGAACGAGAACCTGCGCGATTGGTGTATCAGCCGGCAGCTATGGTGGGGACATCGGATTCCGGTTTGGAGCGGGAAAGCACATGAGCTTGATAGCAAGTTCATCGAGTATCGTCTTCCGGAGTGGGGAGCCGAGTTCGCTGAAAATGTGCGGCGCGGCAACGTGACCTTCGGAACAAGAAAAAGTCCCAACCAGCCTTGGCAGTCATGGACATCGGCATACCGCGATGACGCAACGAGCGAGTGGACGTTGTTTATCTGCGTTGCGCCAGAGCATCCCGAGGAAGAAAGATCGCTTGAAGCACGCGGTTACGTTCAAGACCCCGACGTCCTCGACACTTGGTTCTCGTCCGGCCTCTGGCCGATGAGCACCCTCGGCTGGCCGGACGCGAACGCGGCGGCGCTGGCGAAGTGGAACCCCACCACCGTGCTCACCACCGCGCGGGAGATCATCACGCTCTGGGTCAGCCGGATGGTGATGTTCAACCAGTTTTTCCTCGGCCGGGTGCCGTTCCGCGACGTGTACATTCACACGGTGGTGCAGGACGGCGAAGGCCGCAAGATGAGCAAGTCGCTCAATAACGGCGTCGACCCGCTGGATGTGATCGCCACGCACGGTGCGGATGCGCTGCGCTACACGCTGACCAGCATCTGCACGAACACACAGGACGTGCGGATGCCCGTGGAGCGTGACCCCGTCACCGGCCGCAACGGCAGTCCGAAGTTTGATTCGGGCCGCAACTTCGCCAACAAGATCTGGAACGCCGCGCGGTTCGTCATCGGCCAGATTGGCTCACTGCCGGCAGGTGATGATCTGCCATCGGCGAATCAGACCGGCAAAGTGCTGACGCTGGTGGACCTCTGGATCCTCTCGCGCCTCAACCGCGCGATCACCGAAGCCAACGCCGCCGTCGCGGATTACCGTTTCGATCAATACGCCAAGATCGCCTACGACTTTTTCTGGGGCGATTTCTGCGACTGGTACGTGGAAGCCTCCAAGCCGCAGATGAAGGACCCGACCCGCCAGGCCAGCACCGCACGCGTGCTGGCCAGCGTGCTGGACGCGTCGCTGCGGCTGCTGCACCCGATGATGCCGTTCGTGACGGAGAAGATCTGGTGGCAGTTGAACGAAGTCGCCCCCGAGCGCGGCGTGCTGGGCCGGATCGCCTGCCCGCCGGCCGAGCGATGCATCAAAGCCCAGTGGCCGCGCGCCGGCGAACTGGCCGAGGCGGCCGAGCACATCTTCGGGAAGATCCAGGAAATCGTCGTCGCCATCCGCACGCTGCGGAGCGATTACAAAGTGGACGCCAAGAAAAGCGTGGCCGTCAGCATCAAGTGCGGCGAGGACGCGAGCCATCGGATTCTGTCGCTCAAGGCATCGATTGAGTTGCTGGCCGTCTGCACACTCGGCGAGGTAGGCGAAGCCGTCGCCGCGCCGGAGAAGGCCGCTAGCGTGCAGGCCGGCGGGTGCGAGGTTTACGTCGAAGGCCTTGTCGACCCGGCCGCCGAAGAGCAGCGGAAGGTGAAGCGCCGGGAAGAGCTGACCCGCGAAATCGCCGCTCTTAAGGGCCGCCTTGGAAATGCTGGCTACATCGCCAAGGCCCCGCCAAAGCTGGTGAAGGAGACCCAGGACTCGCTGGCGGATAAGGAAGCGGAATTGGGCGGCTTGGGCTGAGCGTAAGTACTGGCATTTCGATTGGCCGCAGATGAACGCAGATAAACGCTGATAAGCGAAAGCTTTATCTTCTGCATCTGCGTTCATCCGCGTCCATCTGCGGCTATTATCTTTCCCGCCGCAATTGGGCTTTAGTTTACGAAGTGAACCGTCCGATAAGTCATTATCGGACGATGACACGGCTGATTCCCTACCTCCTCGCCCTAGCCCTGACCGCCGCCGCGGCCTACGGGGCTACCGTGGATCGAATTCTCCGGCGGTTTGATTTCGAAGAGCGCGCGGCCGGCAACGTCGAAGATGTGCCGATGGATTGGGTAAAGCTCGAAGGCCCCGGGCTTCCGCACTATGTCAACGGCGGGCTGACTACCGACCAAGCTTGCTCCGGCAAGTATTCCTTTGGCTTTACCCTCGATGGCGGCAGCCTGATTTACCGCTACCCGGCCGGCAAAATCGTCGCCCATCCCACCGCCCGTTATCGCCTGCATGTGCTCGCCAAGACACAGGAACTGGTGAATGCCCGGGCCCGCATGTCGGCGTATTTCGCCGATGCCAAAGGCGTCGCCATTCGATCCTCGGTTCTGCACTCCAAGCCGCTGCTCAGCACGGCCAATGAATGGTCGCCCATCGATCTAGACCTGACCGCCCCGGACGGCGCAGCATCGCTCGTCATCGAACTCGGCTTGGTCCAGCCGGCAATCCTCAAGCAGGCTATGCAGGGCGATTCGACCGCGTTCGAGCAGGACATCACCGGCCGGGCGTGGTTTGACGATCTCACCGTCGCTCAGGTGCCGTATGTTCGCCTCAGCACCTCGGCCGCGGGCAACGTGTTTCGCCGCAGCGAGCCTGCGGTGATCAACGTTTCGATCAGCGACCGTTTCACTGAAGACCTGATCGGCCGACTTGAAGTTCGCGACGCGGACGGCCAAGCGGTCTTCCAGCGGAGCGGCAGCGTGGACGTGCAGCCGGTCGGCGACTTGAAGAT
>JAQGHK010000066.1 GCA_028288875.1 Phycisphaerales bacterium
CGATTCGTCCAGGATTTGAATTCGGGCCAGGCCGACTTCGGTGCCGGCGCGGGCATCATCGCGGGCGGCAATAAACTTTCAAGCGGAGGGGATTGAAATGACAGGGGAAAAGTGAATTTGTGACTCGCGGCACTTTGGACGCCACTCCCCCGCGCTTCCTTGCGCCAATCCGCAATCAGATAACGCTTCCTTTCTTGGCATCCTTCAACGGAACCGACATAATCCACTAACACCACAGAGTGCGGCGGCTCCGCACTCTTGCTTCGCGACCCCGGGTTGTTGCCCATGAGATATTGCCTTTGCCCGCTTGTGCCGCACCGTCTGCTGGTGGTGGCGCTCGTCCTGCTGTCGGCCGTGTTTGCACGGGCACAGGTGGATCGCGGGCAATTGCAGAAGGACGTCGCCGCCCTTTCAGGACAAACCCGCGCCGTCGGTACCGCCGGGTATGACGCAGCCGTCGATTACGTTCGGTCGCAGGTCGCGGGGCTGCCGGGCGTGGAACTTCAGGAACACCCGTACCCGCTGATGACGCCGCAGACGCGGTCGGCCACGCTTGTTTTGCCGGGCGGCAAGCCGGCGGCGATCTACCCGTTTTTCCCCGCCTCGGTGCGCCTCAATGCCACACCTGTGGAAGGCTTCACCGGCGAACTCGTCTACTGCGGCCACGGCGAGTACGACAAGATTCCCAGCAACCGCCTGGCGGGCAACATCGCCGTCCTGGAAGGCGATACCGGCGACGAATGGAAGACCGTCGCCTACTTCAACCCGACCGCCATCCTGTTCATCGGAAACGACCAGCTGACGCACACCCGGATGCGCGGCAACGAAGTCGCCATCCCGATTAACGTGCCCCGTTTTTACCTGCCCGACGGGGCCGAAGCCGCCGCGATCCGCACCGGCGTGTCCGGCAAGGCCACGCTCAAGGCCGACGTGAACTGGCAGCGCACGATCGCGAAGAATCTCTACGCCTACGTCGCCCCGAAAGACCCGCTCCCCGTCGGTGACCGCAGCAGTAGCAAGCCGTGGGCGGCGCTGGCGATCGTCGCTCCGCTCGACGCCACGGGCATGGTGCCGGACCTGTCCAACGCCGCCGGCCAAGCCGTTCAGCCGGCCGTCGCTTTGGCGATGCTGCGAGAGTTTTCGAAAAACCCGCCGAAACGGCCGGTATTGGTCTGCTTCACAGGGGCCGACAGCTTTAACCTGCTCGGCACCCGCCAGATGCTTCTCGCCCTCGGCGACGCGCCGGCCAAGTGGCGTGCCGTGTTGCATGACGAACTGGCCCCGCAGATCGACGCCGTCGAAAAAGACCTGAAGGCCGCCCGCGCGATCAACGGCGAGCCGAGCAAGCTCAGCGTCACCGCCGACCGTGGCGTGATCGATCGCGTCGTCAAACTCATCGAAACCGACGTTTCGCTGGAACAGGACGAACTGTTCCGCCTGCGCGTCCTGCCGATCGAGCAACAGGTCGGCCCGGCCAAGGACCGCATGGCGGTCCTCGAAACGCGCCAAGTCCGGCTGAACCAGATCAAGTACGCCTTCCAGGCGATGCCGCAAACCCTCGGCCAGTACGGCGACGACGCGAAGGCTTACCTGCAGAGGGCGCTCGAACGCCTGAGCGGCAAAGACGGCGGCGTCGGCCTGTCGCAGCAATTGGCGGCCCGCAAGGCGGAGTTGAATCGCCGCATCGAACTCTACGAATGGCTCGCCACCCGCGTCGGCCGGGGCAAAGACCCGAGCCAGCGCAACAATGACGACCGCCTGCTGGAAATGATGGTTGGCCTCGACATCACCGATGGCGGCGTCCGGGCCGGGCCGATCTTCTGGGGCCGGCTGTTCAATGTGCAATCGAACCAAGTGCAGGAGTACCGCGAGTGGTTCGAAAAGACCGCCGACAACGCGAAAAAAGGCTCGGCCGACTGGTTCAAACCGCTGGCGAGCCTGATCGACTTTGAGCCGTTCAAACTCATCCGCTCGCAGGCCACGTACCTCGCCGCCCCGGTCGGCCTGCCGACGGAAATGGGCATGGCCTGGGGCATTCCTGGGCTGACGATGGCGACGCTGGAAGACCTGCGCCCCCGCCGCGACACCCCCGCCGACACGCTCGCGAACCTCAAGCTCGACGCCATCGTCCCGCAGGCCAACGCCGTCGTCACGCTGCTCTGCAAGGCGTGGGAAGATCCAAAATTCCTCGGCCAGCCCGAATTCCGCCGCAATACCAACGATTACGAAGGCCAAGTCGTCTCCACCGCCAGCGGCCGCCCCGTGCCCGACCTGCCGCGCGAAGGCTTCCTCGCCACTTACTACTACCTGCAGACGAATCGAAAGATCCCGACGATCAAGTCGCTGTCCTACGCCCTCGGCATCCGCCGGTTGGAGGTTCACGACTGCGACGCCGAAGGCCGCTACTACTTTGAAGGCCAGCCCCGGCTGAGCGACCAGAAGCAACTGCTGACCAAGGTGTACCGCGTCGCCGAAAGCACCGGCGAGATCAACGCCAGCACCGACCTCGGCAAACAGTCCGGCGACCTGACCGCCATCGTGAATCTGGATCAGACGCTCAACCCGCTCAAAAGCGTCGTCTTTAACTGCCGCGAGTTCACGCTGCTCGGCCTGTATGACCCGCGCTTCCTGCAAGCCCTCGGCGAAGTGCAGTTGATCGACGCCCGCCGTAATGCCGAGCCGCAGCGGTTCGACGCGCTCGTGCTGAACCAGATGCTGGCCGCGCAGCTGGAGCCGGGCAGTCGCGCGTACCTGCTCTTCCGTTACGGCCGCATCGGCAACCGCGTGGTGCTGCTGAACATGCCCGAGCCCGGCCAGGTCGCCCGCACGAACGACGGCACGAAAGTGAAAGGCGACGGTTACGGTTTCACCGTCGACCAGCTCGACGCCCTCGGCCCGCTCAATCTGGCGACGGCCAAGGACTTCTGGCGGCTGAACGACAACCGCATCGAGCAATACCGCAAGGCCGGCGTCACCAGCAATCTGATCGACTCGATGCACAAGAACGCGTCGACGCAGATCAATTCCGCCGAGACGGCCTTCAAAGCCGGCGACACGCCCAAACTGATGCGCGACGCCAACGGCGCCTGGGCGGACGAAGCCCGCGTGTACGACGCCGCGCAGAAGATGGCCAACGACGTCATCTACGCCGCCATCTTCCTGCTGCTGTTGGCCGTGCCGTTCAGCTTTTGCATGGAGCGGCTCTGCGTGGGCACGCCGAACATCTACAAGCAGATCGGCTGGGCCAGTTTTGTCTTCTCGCTGATGGCGGCCGCGCTCTGGCTGTTTCACCCGGCGTTCAAGATCAGCGCCAGCCCGCTGATCATCATCCTGGCGTTCGCGATCATCCTGATGTCGGTAATCGTCATCAGCGTGGTCTATTCGAA
Organism: Phycisphaerales bacterium; assembly: GCA_028288875.1. Taxonomy (GTDB): domain Bacteria; phylum Planctomycetota; class Phycisphaerae; order Tepidisphaerales; family Tepidisphaeraceae; genus RYN-431. Next base: position 3,387 of record JAQGHK010000066.1, read on the forward strand.
GTTCGATACCGAACTGAAGCGCCTCCGCAGTGGCCGAGGCACGGCGGCCGGCACCAGCATCGCCAGCGCCAGCGTGCTGATGAGCGCGATCATGCTCGGCATCGCCAACATGCGCCGTCGGAAGTTCCGCACCGCCTTGACGGCTACGACTGTTGTCCTCATCACGTTTGCCGTCCTCTGTTTCACCAGCGCCAGCCGTTACCAAGGCACGATCAGCCTGCCGACCGGCATCGACGCTCAATACCCCGGCCTGCTGCTTCGCCAGCGCGGGTTCCGCAACATGCCGCGCGAGGCCCTTGATGGCCTGCGGGCGGCGTACCCGCAGAACCTGTTCGTCGAACGCTGGTGGACCCTCAACGCCGCCGAGCCGAAAGACCAGGTCGACCTCGTCGCCGGCGGCCCGAGCGTGGACGGCCAGGCCGCCCGCGTCATCGGCGTGCAATCGCTGCTGGGCCTGTCGCCGGGCGAGAGCCTGCTGAGCCCGATCCGCGACGTCGTGCCGAACTTCGACAAGCTGGAAAACGGCGCGACCGACGTCGTCTATCTCGCTATCCCCACCGCCGAGCAACTCAAAGTGAAAGTCGGCGACGGCCTGAGCGTCGCCGGCCGCAAGCTGACGGTGGCCGGGCTGTATGACCCGAGCCAGTTTGATCAGCGCGTGAACATTCTCTCCGGCGAGCCGTTGGCGCCGCTGAAGTATTCCACCGGCGCGCTCGATGCGAGCGGGAAGAAGCTGACGGACAGCAATGCCGACACGCTGGATCTCGACGCCGATGCATCCGCCGCCGAAGCCGGCGCGTCGTACGAGCATCTGCCCAGCACGCAGTTCGCCATCGTGCCGGCCGTCGTCAGTAAGGGGCTCGACAACACGAGTCTGCGGACGATCGGCGTTCGCCTCGCCGACCCGACGGCCAAGCCGGCGGATCGCGATGAAGCGGTGAAGAAAGTCGTCGACGACATCACCAAGCGCTTCGCCATGGCCACCTTCGCCGGCTACAGCGACGGCGTGAAGCTCGTCAGCGCCAGCAACCTCAGCAGCATCGGCGGCGGTGCGAATGTCGTCATCCCGCTGGCTATCGGCGGCCTCATCATCTTCAACACCATGATGGGCAGCATCGCCGAGCGGCGGCGTGAAATTCACGTCTACACCAGCCTTGGTCTGGCCCCGTTCCATGTCGGTGCGCTGTTCGTCGCCGAAGCCCTCACGTATGGCCTGATCGGCAGCGTGTTCGGCTACATCATCGGTCAAGGCGTCGGCACCGCCCTGCTGAAGCTCGGCTGGCTCGGCAACGTCACGCTCAATTATTCCGGTAGCAGCGCGATGCTGACGCTCGGCCTGATCCTGCTCATCGTTCTGCTGTCGGCCCTCGTGCCGGCACGTCTCGCCAGCAAGATCGCCGCTCCCAGTATCGAACGCAGCTGGCGCGTACCAACACCGGAAGGCGATCAGATCGTCGCCCAGCTGCCGTTCACCATTAACAAGACCGCCGCCGAGGGTGTCATCGGCTACCTGGCCGAGTTCTTCGAAGCCCACCAGGAAGGCAGCATCGGCAAGTTCAGTGCCGGCAAAATCGAAGCCTTCGCCGGCACCGGCGACGACAACAAGCCGACGCGCGGCCTGAAGACCGTCATCTGGCTCACGCCCTTCGACCTCGGCGTCCGCCAGCATCTGTTGCTCCTGATCCATCCCGGCGAGTTCAATGAAATCTACGACGTCCAAGTCGTCCTCGAACGCCTCAGCGGCGACGACGGCAGCTGGTGGCGCATGAACCGCAGCTTCCTGACCGAACTCCGCAAACAGTTCCTGCAATGGCGCTCGCTCAGCCCGCAGCGGATGAAAGAGTATGTCGATCAGAGTCACGATTTGTTCGCCGAGATACCGACCGAAGTCGTGACAACGGATCGCACGGAAGAAGTGCGGCTGGCTTAGGAATGACGAATGACCGCTGATAAAGAGCTGCAACAATTCCGCGACCTGATGAAGCCCCCGGATACGTGGGTGGACGCATTCGGTCTGAAGGCGATCCTCGGCGGCCTGTTCGTCGGGCTCGTGATGACGCCGGCGAGCATGTACATGCAGCTGGTGACCGGATCGGACATCGGGCCGGCGGCGCAGTGGGTGACGATCATTCTGTTTCTGGAAGTCGCCCGCCGCAGCTTCACGCAGTTGAGCCGGCCGGAGATCTACATTCTGTATTACATGGCCGGGGCGACGCTGGTGCACAGCGGGCCGGGCCAAGGGCTGCTGTGGCAGCAGTTCCTGGTTCAATCGGACCAGATGCGGGCGTTCGGCATCGCGGACAAGATACCAACGTGGTACGCGCCGCACTCGCCGGACGTGCTGGGGAGCAGATCGTTTTTCAATGCCGCGTGGTACGTGCCGATTGCGCTCGTGGCACTTTCGATGGTGCTGGCGCGGCTCGATAACTTCGGGCTGGGCTACATCATGTACCGCATCACGTCGGACGTGGAGAAGCTCCCCTTCCCCATGGCCCCCGTCGGCGCGGCCGGCGTGACAGCGCTCGCGGATGCGAGCAACGGGCAGGAGACGTGGCGATGGCGCGTCTTTAGTTTCGGCGCAGTGCTGGGGATGGCGTTCGCCGTCGTCTACCTCGCTTTGCCCGCGGTCTCGGGCGCGTTCCTGCCGGAGCAGATTTCGATCTTCCCTGTCCCGTTCAAGGATCTGTCCAAGAACGTGCAGAACTTCCTGCCGGCCACGCCGATGATGCTCAGCTTTGATCTGGGCCTGCTGATCCTTGGCATGGTGCTGCCGTTCTGGGCGATGGTCGGCAGCTTCATCGGCCTGGTGCTGGGCGTGATCGGCAATCCGATTCTGTACCATGCCGGCATCCTGAAAAACTGGACGCCGGACATCGGCGCGATTCGCACGATCAACAGCAACACGCTCGATTTCTACTTCAGCTTTGGCCTCGGCCTGACGCTGGCGATCGCGTTCATCGGCTTCTATCAGGTGTTCGCCAGCATTCGCGAGGCGAAGATCGAGGGCAATCGCTCGGGCGTTGCGCGCCAATCGTTTTTCGAACGCCTCAAGCCGCCGCCGGGGCGTGGTGATATTCACATGTGGGCGGCAGTCGCCATTTATGTCGGCACGATGTGCGTCACGATCTTCACCGCGTACCTGCTGCTGGCCCACGCCCACCGCATGGACCCCGGCGGCACCAGCCCGGTCACCTGGACGCTGCTGGGCGTGTTCATTTTCTACGGCTTCATCTACACGCCGATCATCAGCTATGTGTCGGCGCGGATGGAAGGCATCATTGGCAACAGCATCAACATCCCCTTCGTCCGCGAGGCCACGTTCATCCTGACCGGCTACCAGGGCGCGGCCATCTGGTTCGCGCCGTTCCCCGCGAATAACTACGGCAGCGCCACGCTCTATTTCCGCAAGACCGAACTCACGGGCACGAAGATCAGCAGCATGCTGAAGGCTGAACTGTTCATCCTGCCGATCGCATTCGTCAGCACGGTCATCTTCAGCCAGTTCATCTGGAACATCGCTCCCGTGCCGAGCGCCAGCTTCCCGTACACCGAAACGATGTGGGAGGCGATCGCCTTCCGCAGCGGTCTGATGATGAGCGCCACCATGCCCGGCGGCACGCACGGCCCGTTCGCTGAAGCGTTCCATCTTTCCTACCTCGCCATCGGCTTCGTGCTGGCCGTCGGCCTGTTCGGGGTGCTGCGATTCTTCTCACTGCCGATCCTGCTGGTCTACGGCCTTATCCGCGGGCTCGATCAGGCCGCGCCGCACGTGATCATTCCGCAGTTCCCCGGGGCGCTGCTCGGTCGCTACTATTTCGCCAAGAAGTTCGGCGAGATGTGGAAGCAGTACATCATCGTCTTCTATGCCGGCTACGCGTGTGGCACGGGCCTCGTGATGATGCTGAGCCTGGGTCTGGTGTTCATCAGCAAGAGCGTGTTCCAGAGTCCGTACTAAATGACCGCCGTTGATGCCAAACTCCGCAGCAAGACGCAGGTACTCGCCTGGCAGGGTTGGCGTCTGGCGATTTCGGATTCGTGGAACCCCGTCAAAGTCGATGGCGACTACAACGAAGGCTCGCTGCTTCTAGCCGACCTGCACTCGCCACGGCTGGGCCTGCGGTGGAAGCGGGCGAGCAAGCGTGGCGATCCGGCCGCCTGGGCAAACCGATCCCTCCGCGACGAGGTCGGCCAACTCGCCGCGGCGGAGGCGGCGGACTACAAGATGCCAGGCGCCGGCGATTGGGCCGTGTCTCGCCTGTACATTGATCGCGATCCTCCGGGGCGTGACGTGTGGGTGGGTCATAGCAAATCGTCCAATCGCGTCCTGCAGGTCGTTCATCACGCCGAGCGCCGCGGCACCGCGTTCAGCGACACCCTGCTTCCTTCACTGACCGACACGCCGGCCGATGAAGCGAAGCATTGGTCGATTTTTGATCTCAGCCTCATCACGCCGCCGGGCCTGTCGGTGCAGTGGTACCGCTTCAACGCGGGCGATTTGTCGCTCGGCCTGGCGGATGCGAAGAAGAAAATCACGATCGTCCGCCAGGTCGGCCCCGCCGCCCTCGCGCTCGCGCGGCAATCGTTGCTCGGCTGGCTGACGCAGCAGCAGGAGCAAACCCGCAAGCTGTATCGCCCGATCCAGAACGGCGAGCCGACCACGCTCGACCTCGCCGATCGCACCATCGACGGCCTGTCCGGGATCCTTCACCGCAAGCGCCGCCTCTGGTGGGCGTGGATGGTCGCGGCCAGGCAGACGATGCTCGCGTTCCACGACCCGCTGCGAGACCGCCTGCTGATCGGCCAATCGCAGAACGAATCGGCGATGCGCGACGTCCTGAAAACCGTCGGCTGGGCCCGGCCCGCGGAGGCGTCGTGAGCCTCTTCGCCTCCAGCAAAAAGCCGACGCTCTCGAACGACGAAGCGCTCGCCGCGAAGCCCATCCGCCTCACGGGCGAGCTGACCGAAAAGCCCGACGGGCAAGGCGGCCAACTCACCGTGCCGCTCGCCCCGCCGAAGCGGATGAAGTGGCTGTTCAAGCTGCCGCCCGGCGCGAGCAAGACGTTTGAGCTCGACGCCATCGGCGTGCTCGTCTGGAACACGCTCGACGGCAAAACCAGCGTCGAACAAATCATCAAACGCGTGGCCAAGCAGTACAATCTGAACCTGCGCGAAGCGCAGGTTCCGACGCTCCAGTTCCTGCAGACGCTGATGAAGAAAGGCCTCGTCGGCGTGCCGGCGGAGAAGAGTTGATGCCCAGCAAACCGCCACCCACTCGCCAGATCGCCCTGCCCTTGAGCAAGGCCATCGAGATCAGCTGGAAATCCATCCGGCTGCGGCTCTCGCGCAGCATGCTGGTCACCAGCGCCATCATCCTGGCGCTCGCGTTCCTCTGCTCGATCCTCACGACCGAAACCGTCGTCGACGGCATGCGCGGATGGACACAGACGTGGCCACAGAGCAAAGAATACGCGGACCTGAAACATCAGCGTGATCAAGCCGACATTGATTTCAACGCCGGCGTCAGCGTGCTTCGCTTCGAAGTCGACAACGCCAAGCCGGCGAAGGACGCGAAGAAGTTCGTCGCGAAGGACGCGTTCAATGGCGAAGACTGGGACGCCGTCCGCGCCCGCGTCGGCACCCTGCCATTGCCCGCCGGCGATCTCGACAAGCTGCTCACCGCCAAGCCGGAAAAACTGGCCGACGTGAAGAAGCTGCTGGAGACCGCCCAGACGCGTAAGGACATTCGCGCCAGCCTGAACCGCCCCGAAGACCTCAAAGCCGCCATGACCAGCCACGGCGTGCCGACCGAGCCGGCGGAAATCGCGTCGAACAAGATTCAAACGCGCTGGGTCATCGGCCTTGCGCTCCTCGTCGCGTTCGTCGGCATTCTCAACGCCATGCTGATGAGCGTCACCGAGCGCTTCCGCGAAATCGGCACGATGAAATGCCTTGGCGCACTGGACAGTTTCATCATCAAGCTCTTCCTGCTCGAAAGTCTCTTCCAAGGCACCGTCGGCACGATCCTGGGCATCATCGTCGGTCTGGCCGTCAGTTTCGGCATGGCGACGCTCAGCTACGGTGGCGCGGCGTTTTATCACGTGCTCTGGAGCGAAGTGTGGCTGAACGTCGGCGTGACGCTGGTCGTCGGCATGCTCCTCAGCGTCGGCGGCGCAATCCTGCCCGCCGCCCAGGCCGCGCGGATGCACCCGATCGAAGCGATGCGCGTGGAAGCGTAAAACGCAATCTTTTCGGCGATTGGTTTGGCGTCGATCATAAGTCATCAAAAACGCCCCAATCTTGCTCCGAATATTTATAAACGCGCAGCGCCGCCATCTATCGGCCCGGCCAGCACTTCGGCCAATTTTGAAGGTGCCGCGGCCGTACGGCCCTTGCGCAGACCGCCATGTGACTTATGTCGATCGCGCCGCTGATTGCGAGTGATCGAGGCAGGAAAGCTCGTCTCGATTTTGAGCCAGCCGATTGGAAGAGTGAACCATGCATGACGCCTCCGACGCAGCGCCCTGCGACCGCGGCAGAGGCCAGACGGCCACACCGATTCCGCCGTCGCGACGGGCATCCGATATTGTACCAAATGGCCTTTGCGTGTCGGCCAAAATCAGCACCAATGCGATCGATTTCTACGACGGCTGAGGCTTCTGTGGCGGGCCTCCGAATCGTGCCTGGCGGCGGGCTTACTGATTCCCCGGATACCCAAACTGCTCCGGCGACGCTGGGTCGAATTCTTGCGGACCAGGCGCGCCGGGTTCGCGTTTTTTGGCGCGGTGTGGCGGGTAATTGTCCGCGTCGCCCAGCACGCCGATGATCGCGTTGAGGCTAATGCTGATGCGGTCGTCCTTGGCGTAGTGCAGGGGAACGACCGAGTGCTTCAGCCACGAGGGGAACAGCACCATCATCCCTTCCTGTGGCGGCAGTTGCACCGGCTGGCCGCCGGCGAAGGTTTCGCGCGGGTCGAAGAAGACGATGTTCCCTTCCGGGGCCGTCAGCGCCGGCACCTTCGGGTAGTACACCGCGCTGTAGTGGTACGGCAGGTGGTGGTGCGGCTGGTCCAGCGACATATCACCCGGGCGGCCGAGCACGGCCCAGCCGACCATCTGTAGAATGTTGGCCACGCCTAGCTGCGCGATCATCTCCGCAAAGGCCTCGCCAAGCTGGCGGACGGGTTCACGGTCAATCTTGAGAATGTTCCCCTGCGTCTGCAGCCCGCCCAGCCCGCCGCCGCCGTAAAGCAGGCCCGCATCGCGCAGGCTGTAGATGATGTCGGTGAGCACCTTGTTATCAATGTGCGGCAGCATGGTGACGACCAGCGGCGTGTGGAAGGCCTGTAACACCTTGAGATCGAGCGGCATGGGATACTCCGGGGCGGGCGCGTTGGTACGGGAAATATAGCCGGGAGACGGGAAAGGTGAAACGCGTGCCGCCGCGAACGCCGTTGAAGCCCCGGGCGGCGTCGCTGGGGCAACAAACCGGGCCGGCGGCGGTACACTCTTAGGAGATGACACCGACCCCCGCCCCCGCTGGTTCTGTCGCCGATTCGTCGAGCACGGAGATCGCCGAGCACGCCGTGCGCACGATTGACGTTAAGCGCGAGTACAAGATGGGCACGGAGACCGTGCAGGCCCTCAAAGGCATCAGTGTGGAAATCGAGCGCGGCGAGTACATCTCCATCATGGGCCCCAGCGGCTCGGGCAAGAGCACGTTCTTCAACATGATCGGCGGCCTGGATAAACCGACCGAAGGCAAGGTGTATATCGATGAAGTCGATATCGCCCAGCTCGATAGTTATGAGTTGGCGTGGATGCGCTGCCGGAAGATCGGCTACATCTTTCAGACGTTTAATCTAATCCCGGTGATGACGGCGCTGGAGAACGTGACGCTGCCGATGGTGTTCGCCGGCATGAACACGGCCGACGCGCAGGACAAGGGGATGGAAATCCTCAAGCGCGTGGAACTCGGCCATCGCTGGAAGAACAAGCCCACCGAAATGTCCGGCGGCCAGCAACAGCGCGTGGCCATCGCCCGCGCGTTCGCCAATGACCCGACGATCATCCTGGCCGACGAACCGACGGGCAATCTCGATCTGAACACCGGCAAGCTGATCATCGAACTGCTCCGCGGCCTGAACGAAGAACGCGGCGTCACGATCATCAGCGCCACGCACGACCACAAAATGCTCGCCGTCAGCGACCGCATCATCTGGATCAGCGCCGGCCGGGTTGCCAAGATCAGCCGCCGGGACGAACTCACCATCGAGGCCGGCAGCGTCGAAGGCCCGGGCTGGGGCGACGGGCAGGCCCGGTTGTGAACTGGCGT
>JAQGHK010000094.1 GCA_028288875.1 Phycisphaerales bacterium
TGGGCAGAAGATCCCCTTGGGTACTTTTCCTTAGTGCAACGATCGACCTGCGGCGGCGTTAATACTCTGAATCGGGGCATCGCGACAGTTGGGGATCGCCCCTACAATCCCTGCCACGTGCCTTGGCTTGGCGGAATTCTCATCGGATTACTGGTCGGCCTGTCGATTGCCGGCGCGGGCGGCTGGTTGCTCATGGTCCGGCTGAACGCCACCAAGGAAAAGCTCCGCCAGGCGGACCGCCTTGCCGAATTAGGCACTCTGACGGCCGGTCTGGCTCACGAAATCAAAAATCCGCTCTCCACAGTCCAGTTGAACCTGCAATTATTACAGGAAGATGTCGGCCTCACCGCCGCCCCGCGGATCGTCAATCGCTTGGCCACGGTCACCCGCGAGGCTGTCCGCCTACGGGCGATTCTGGACGATTTCTTAAGATACGCCGGCCAATTGACGCTCCAGCCGGAGCAGACCGACCTCAATGAACTGCTGGCGGACCTGGTCGATTTCCTCGCCCCACAGGCCGCCCTCACCCGCGTTCAGCTCCGCCAGATGCCATATGACGGCCCGCTGATGGCCACCGTCGACCCGAAGCTGATCAAGCAGGCCCTGCTCAACCTGATGCTCAACGCCATGCAGCTCATGCCCGGCGGCGGGGAGCTGATTGTCGGGGCAAAAACCCAGGGCGACCAAGCCGTCCTTACCGTCACCGACACCGGCCCGGGCATCTCCGAGGCCGAGCAAACCAAAGTCTTCGACGCCTATTTCAGCAAACGCCGCGGCGGCACCGGCCTGGGCCTGGCGATGACCCGCCGCATCGCCCGCGAACACGGCGGCACAGTCGAATTGGCTAGCGAAGTCGGCAAAGGGAGCAGCTTTTCGATCGTCCTGCCGCTGAGCGGCGTCATGCAGCAGGACGGCGGGCTGGCGGCTGGCGGCTAGCCGATGGCGGCCAGAAAGACCCCCGTTGCCCTTCTCTTGGCTGCCAGCCGCTAGCTGCCAGCCGTCAGCTTCATACAATCGCTCACCTGATGCCCGACGCCCCCGCCCGCATTCTCATTGTCGACGACGAAACCGATCACGCGCAGGTGATGGTCGACGCCCTCGATCGCCTCGGCCACCCGACCGAGCAGGCCCACAACCTGGAAGAGGCCCAGGCCAAGCTCGATCGCCGGCAGTTCGACGTCATCGTCACCGACCTGATGATGGATGGCAGCCCGCAGGGTCTGGAGCTGCTTCAGTACGCGATGAAACTTCAGCCCGCCCCCGTCGTGCTGATGGTGACCGCCCACGCCGACATCCCCACCTGCAAAAAGGCGCTCTCCGAGGGCGCGTTCGACTACATCGAAAAGCCGCTCGATCTGGAATACTTCCGCACCAAGGTCACGCAGGCCGTCGAGAAATCATCGTTGCGGCGCGAAAACGAAGTGCTGACCGCCCAGGTGATGGAGGCCGGCGGCTTCGAAGGCATCATCGGCCGCAGCCCGCAGATGCTGGCCGTCGTGCAGATGGCCCGGCAAGTGGCCATGAGCGACATCCCCGTCCTCATCCTCGGCGAAAGCGGCACCGGGAAAGAACTGTTCGCCCGCGCCATCCACAACAACAGCCGCCGCCGCCGCCAGCGCCTGGTGCCGCTGAACTGCGCCGGCCTCAGCGAATCGATTCTGGAAGACGAACTTTTCGGCCACGTGAAAGGCGCTTACACCGGAGCGCAAAGCGACCGTGAAGGCCGCTTCGAATACGCCGACCGCGGCACGCTCTTCCTCGACGAAATCGGCGACATGCCCGGCGCCATGCAGGCCAAGCTGCTGCGCGTCCTGGAAAGCGGCGAAGTGATCCGCCTCGGCAGCAACGAAGTCCGCCGCGTCGACGTCCGCCTGATCAGCGCCACGAATCGCAATCTCGATGAAATGGTGGCCGAGAAGAAGTTCCGCGAGGACCTATTCTTCCGCATCAAGGGCATCGCCCTCACGCTCCCGCCCCTGCGTGAGCGCCGGCCGGATATTCCGCTGCTGACGCTGTTTTTCATGAAGCAGAGCGCCGAGAAGTACGGGAAAAAGATCGACGACATCGAGCCCGCCGCCCAGCACCAGCTCATGGCCTATAACTGGCCGGGCAACGTTCGCCAATTGCGTAATATCGTTGAAAACATGGTCGTCCTCGCCCAAGGCGAAAAGCTGACCACCCGCGACCTCCCCCCCGAAATCAACCCCCGCATCACCGCCGGCCCCACCCAGAACATCGACAGCCTCGTCGGCATCAGCATTGAACAGGCGGAGAAGGAACTGATTCGGAATACGCTGAAAATGACGGACGGCAATCGGGAGCAGGCGAGCAAGATCCTAGGGATCGGTGAGCGGACGTTGTACCGGAAGCTGAAAGAGTACGACCTGACGTAGTAGGCGGGTAACTTGTAGGGGCGACATACATGTCGCCCGCCTCGCAGGGCCGATGACGCTACCAACTCGGAAAAACCTCCGATTGTCGTACTTCGATTACCGGTCGAACGAGGCGTATTTCGTCACAATCTGCACCACGAATCGAAAATGCGTTTTCGGCTCCATTGAAGCCGACGCTCTAAAACCCTCGCAACGCGGATTGATCGCGGCCGAATGCTGGCGAGCCATCCCGGCCCATCATCCGCATGTCGAGCTCGATCATTTTGTTATCATGCCGAATCACGTCCACGGCATCCTCCGCTTCGTAGGGGCGACATATATGTCGCCCGATTTGCAGCCCAAACGCGGCCAGTCGTTGGGCGCGGCAATCGGGACATTTAAGGCGGCCGTCACACGCAAGATCAACCAGCTCCGCCCAAACGCGGCCGATTCCCTTTGGCAGCGATCTTTTTACGACCACATCATTCGCAACGACCGCGCGTATCAGGCCATCTGGCAATACATTGACGACAATCCGCGGCGATGGCTTGAGGACGAAGAAAACCCGCTGGCGGATCGGCCGCTGAATATGTTGTCGTGGTTGGAAACCATTTCGGCAGACACGGGCGACATATATGTCGCCCCTACAAAATCATGACCTCACCCCTCCGCATCGGCCACGGTTACGACATTCACCGCCTTCAACCCGGCGGCCAACTTCTCGTCGGCGGCGTTGTCGTCTCTGAAACGTTGTCGGCGGTCGCGCATTCCGACGGCGATGTGGCCATTCACGCGCTCGTCGACGCCATCTTCGGGGCCCTCGGCGCGGGCGATATCGGCGAACACTTCGCCGACACCGATCCGAAGTGGAAAAATGCCGCCAGCGACCAGTTCCTGACGGCCGCCGTCGCCGAGGCCAAGGCGGCCGGTTACGCCATCGCCAATGCCGACCTCACCCTCATGGCCGAGCGACCCAAGATCAAGCCGTTCAAGGCCGCCATCCGCCAGCGGCTGAGCGAATTATGCGGCGCCCCCGTCAATCTCAAAGCCGGCACGAATGAGGGCTTTGACGCTATCGGCCGCGGCGAGGCCATCGCCGCCCACGCGGTCGTTTTGCTCGTCAAGGAAACCTGACCTACCATGCGGGGCACGGGCCGCTTTAGCGGCCCTGTCTTGCAAAGGTGCCCGAGCGAATGTCCCTACGCGTCTACAACACCCTCTCGCGCGAAAAAGAACCGTTCACGCCGCTCCGGGAGGGCCAGGTCGGCATCTATCTCTGCGGGCCGACCGTCTACAAGCCGCCGCACCTGGGCCATCTGGTCGGACCGGTGATTTTTGACACCATCAAGCGGTACCTCACCTTCAAAGGCTACACCGTGAACTGGGTCGTCAACGTCACCGACGTCGACGACAAGATCATCGCCGAAGCCGAGCGCCGCGGCATGGCGTTCAGAGACCTCGCCGAGGAGCAAACCGCGCTCTACCTCGACGTCCTCACCCAGCTCGACGTCCGCCAGAACATCGATCACCTGCCCCGCGCCAGCGAGCACATGGGCGACATCATTAAGATGATCGAAACGCTGATCGCCAAGCACCACGCCTACGCCACCGAGCACGGCGACGTCTGGTTCGACACCGCCAGCGATGAGGACTACGGCAAGCTCAGCAACCGCAAACTGGCCGACCAGGAAGCCGGCAATCGCGAACTCGTCGGCGGCGGCAAGAAAATGCCGGCCGACTTCGCACTCTGGAAGGCCGCCAAGCCCGGCGAGCCCAGCTGGCCCAGCCCCTGGGGCGACGGCCGGCCCGGCTGGCATATCGAATGCTCGGCCATGAGCGATAAATACCTCGGCCACACCTTCGACATCCACGGCGGCGGCGACGATCTGAAGTTCCCCCACCACGAAAACGAACTGGCCCAAAGCGAGTGCTGCTTCGGCAAAACCTTCGTCAAATACTGGATGCACAACGGCCTGACCAAGGTGAAAACCAAGGCCGCCAGCGGCGAGTGGAAAAGCGAAAAAATGAGCAAGAGCCTGGGCAACGTCATCGACGCCCAGACGCTCCTTAAAGACCACGGCCCCGACGTGCTCCGCTACCTGCTGCTCAGCACCCACTACCGCAGCCCGATCGAGTTCAGTGACGAAGCCCTCGCGATCGTCAAAAAGAGCGTTATCGACTTCGGCCGACTGAAGCAACTTCGCGATGATTTACGCCCGACGGCGACCGGCCAAGTGTCGGCCGACATCGCCGCGATGATCGACGAGCTGACCAACGACTTCATCGCCACGATGGACGACGATTTCAACACCGG
>JAQGHK010000222.1 GCA_028288875.1 Phycisphaerales bacterium
CGCGACACCCTGTTCGGCGACGCCAACGCCGACTACATCCGCACCGGCGGCAACAACGGCCGCTTCGGAAACATCCTGCTCGACATCGTGTACTACGATGTCTCCGACACCATCTCCGGCACGGCCACGCGGCTGGTCGTGATCTAAAGAGAAGATTACGATCCACGCGATCGTTTGATCAAAAACTAAAAGCCGCCCCGGTGATGCCGGGGCGGCTTTTTTGTTATCGCGGCATGATGCGATGTTCTGCGTGCCGATCCGACGATGGTGCTTACACCGCCGCTTTACTCATCGACTTCACAATTCGCTCGGCCACTTCCACGGCGGCCAGGCCGTCAGCGGCGCTGACGACGGGCGGCGTGCCCTGAGTGACTGAATCGATGAACGCTTCCAGCTCGGCCCGCAGGGGTTCGACGTCGTCGATGCTGAGTTCCTGCACGTCGACGAGTTCGGTGTAGTTCACCTGGCTGAGGTCTTCGATCTCGCCGGCCTTGATCTGACGGACGACGTCGCGGACTTTGTCGACATTGCCGCTCTTGCGGATCGCCAGCCCGTATTTCTTCTGGTAGTCGAGGCTGACGTAGGTGTCGCTGGAGAACGCCCGCAGGCGGCGCTCGGTCTTCATGCTAAGCCGGCTGGCCGTCAGGTTGGCGACGCAGCCGTTTTCGAACTTCAGGCGGACGTTGCAGATATCTTCCGCGTCGCCGATGACATTCACGCCGACTGCATCACAACTCACCAACGGCGAATTGGCCAGCTGCAGTACGATGTCGATGTCGTGGATCATCACGTCCAGCACCACACCGACGTCGATGCTGCGGAAGCTCAGCGGGCTGATACGGGTGACTTCCATGAAACCGGGAACGATCTTCAAATCGAGCATGGCCCGCACGGCAGGGTTGAACCGCTCGATATGGCCGACCTGAACGACGGCATTGTGCTTCTCCGCCAGGTCGGCGATGGCCCGTGCTTCGCCGCTGTTGCCGGCCAAGGGTTTTTCGATCAGGCAGGCGATGCCGCGCTCGAGAAACGGCGTGGCGGTGGCGAGGTGATACGTCGTGGGTACGGCAATGACGACGGCCTTCGCCTGGGCGAGAATCGATTCCAGCGGCAGTGCGGCGGTGCCGTACGCCTCGGCGGTGTCGTCGGCGGCTTCCTGATTCGCGTCGTATACGCCGACCAGCTTCACCCGCGGCATCTGCGAGAACACGCGGGCATGTAGACGGCCCATCCGACCACAACCGACAACGGCAACAGGAACGATATCACTCATGCGAGCAAGTGTAATCGAACGTTTCTTTTTTGTAGCTGCAACGCCTGCGTTGCCTTGCCGCCGAAGTTGAAATCTTGCGGGGAGGCGACGCAGGCGTCGCAGCTACGAAGTCGATGCTGCTTTACCGGGCCAGGAACTCTTTGAAGTTGTCCGCCAGCAGGTGCTTCACATCGCGTTTGATCTCCGCGTCGCTGACGACCCAGCCGCTCGTCGCAATGTCCGCGTATTTGTCGGCCAGCACCTTCGCCAGGATCGTGCGGCTGTGGTCCCACTTATAGACCAGCTGATCCAGCACGCGGGCGTCGCTGTGCTGGGGGATGAAGCTGGTGCCGAGCAATTCGAAGCGCATGCGTTCGATCTCTTCGATCAGGCTCGGATTGTTCAGGAACCACCAGCAGCCGAAGACCATCAGGTTGCCGAATTTGCGAGCGGCGACGGCCAGTTCGTGCTGGTTTTCACGGGCCAGCATCGTGACGAAGAACTTGTTCTGCGGGAAGGCTGCACAGAGGTCGACGACGGTGTTGATGTCGCTCTTGCCGACCATGTCGCCGGCGTCTTTCAGGCTGGGGTTCACCTGCTGACGGCAGCCGATCATCATCGCGAACGGCAGCTTGCGCTCACGGGCGACCGGCAGGATCACATGCTCTAGGATCTTCTGACCAGCGACGGCCAGCGTGTTGCCATGCGGGGCCGGGAACCGGAACTCCGGCGGCAGGCTGACGGCCATGTAAATCGCGTTCTGGCGGTCCAGCCAGTCACGCAGGAACCGTCGGGCTTCTTCGATCGTGCTTTGGCCGATTTCTTCGCTCACGCCGTAGTCCCAGCTCGACAGCTTCTTCGCCGCCAGCGGCCAGTTGCGCAGCATCGGGTCGATGCGCAAAACGGCGGTGAATCGCGCATCTTTGCCAATGTTCGGGTTCCTCAGCCAGCGGTTGCGCTCGTTGTCATCAAACACGGCATTGGTCATCGTGATCGAGCTGACATTGGCGACCTGCATCACCTTATCGATGTAGTCGTTCGGCTTCTGCTGCTTGAACCATTTGCGGATGCGGTTCAGATCGCGATCGCTCGGATCCAGGCCGAGCTTGGCGAGCGTGGTCAGCACGCCACGGCAGGCTTCGCCGACGGGGCTACGTTCGATGAACAGATGCTTCCAGATATGGTCGCTCTGCTCGGTCTTGGTCATCTTCCAGAACTGCTCGTATGGCAGCGGGGCCACGCGATACACCTCGGCCACTAAATAGTGGTACGTCAGCAGCTCTTCCACGCCCCAGAGCAGCAGGCCGTCCTTATCCGGATTGCCGGCGGCGCCGGCATCGGGGGTGCCGAAGCTGGGCGGGTACAGGTGCGTGTGCATGTCCGTGACGGGCTGGTCGGCGAAGGCTTTTTGCACGCGCGGCAGAAATTGAGCAGCAGTGGCGGTGGTCATTCCGACCATTTCAACGGGTACCGCCTCAAGATCAAGCGGCAGGGCGGACTTGTCGTTGTAGAATAGCGCAAAGCCGAAATGGCGCAAGAAACGGCAATGGACGACTCCCGCACCATCCTCCACGTCGATATGGACGCGTTCTTCGCGTCGATCGAAGTGCGCGACGACCCGAGTCTGCGCGGCAAACCGCTGCTGATCGGCGGCACCAGCGATCGTGGCGTCGTATCCACCGCGTCCTATGAAGCCCGCGCCTTCGGCTGTCACAGCGCGCAGCCCATGGCCATCGCGCGGCGGCTCTGCCCGCAGGCGATCTGCATGAAGCCGGACTTCGCCAAGATCCGCGAGGCCTCGGAACACGTGTTCTCGATCTTCGCCCGATACACCGAGCAGATTCAGCCGCTCAGTTCGGACGAAGCGTTCCTCGACGTCACCGGCAGCCGCCGGCTCTTCGGCGACGGGCCGACAATTGCCACGGCCATTCGCGCCGCGATCAAAAGCGAAGTCCGACTCACCGCCAGCGTCGGCGTCGCGCCGAACAAGTTCCTTGCCAAGCTTTGCAGCGATCTGAATAAGCCGGATGGGCTGACGGTGATCACGCGGGAGACGGTCGACACCATGTTGCCGCCGTTGAGCATCAACCGCATCTGGGGGATCGGCAAAGTGTCGGCCGCGCGGCTGAACGGGCTGGGCATTAAGACCATCGGCGATCTGCGGTCGCGCTCCCCGGAGTGGTTCGATCAGCACCTGGGCAGTTGGGGCCAGCGCGTGCGGCAGCTGGTCCACGGCATTGACGATCGGCCGGTGGAGAGTGACAGCGATGCCAAAACCATTGGGCACGAGGAAACGTTCGGTACAAATCTCATCGAGCCCGACGCCGTGCGCGATGTCATGCTGCATCAGGCCGAAGCCGTTGGCGGACGGTTGCGCCGTCACAAACTGTACGCCGGCGGCGTGACCGTCAAAATCCGTTTTGGAGATTTCAAAACAATCACGCGTTCAGGGTTACTCCCTAATCCGAGTGACACGACTGCGGATGTGTACGCGGCCGCAAAAAATCTTTTCGACGATTGGGCACGCGAATCTTTTCAATCGGTGCGACTCATTGGGGTGCAGGCCACACATCTGACACGCGAGGCGCAGCTCGGCCTGTTTACACAGCCGGTGTCGGAAAAACAGCGGAAACTGGACGGAACGCTCGACGCGATCAAGACGCGCTTCGGCAAGACGTCGATTCATCGCGGCCGCCCGCCGCTTTAATCGCCTTAACTATTATTCATCATCCAACGGATCAAAAGCCTCCGTAGTCTTCAGCAGACTGCCCGCGGCGGGTCATTGTGATCGGCCGGGCGGAAGAGGAATCAATTCAGGAGTCTCCCATGTTTCGTTCCACCCGCGCCAAGATCATTACGTCCACAGTGTCTTGTATTGCATTAGGCGCATTTGCAATTGTTCCGTTCGCCACGGCCCAGGAAAGTACGATGCCCAAGCAGCAAAAGGTGCCACCGATGGCAGGGCATGAAGGCGGCATGGCCGGCATGACCGCGCCGAAAGACATCATCGACATCGCCACCGGCCCGGGCATGACGGAAGTCAGCACGGTCGTCACCGCCATCAAGGCCGCCGGCCTGGTTGAAACTCTCAAGGGCCCCGGCCCGTTCACCGTGTTCGCCCCGACGAACGAGGC
>JAQGHK010000203.1 GCA_028288875.1 Phycisphaerales bacterium
GCACAGGCGCTGGACCACAAGACCGGCGATCTCACGCTCATCAGCCACAAAGACGGCACGGCCAGCGGCATCATGCTGCTCGCCTGCAAGACCGTGCGGGCGATCAACACCGTCGGCTTCATCGACCTCAAAGAACAGGCCCTGCCGAGCATCGCCCGGACGCACGACGTGCGTGTGGTGAACTGCCGCCAGCCGACCGGCCTGCCCCTGTTCTCATTGACCGATTACATCAGCGCGTTGCAGCAATATCACCGTCGCCGGGCCTCGCGCCGGGCCCGGACGAATCCGCTCGGCGAAGACTTCGCCCGGCACTTCGCCATCGCCGAAGCCGGCGCTGAAGTCGCCGAGACGGCCTATTTGCATGACGCCGTCGTCCTCGATGGCGCCGTGGTGGAACCCGGAGCAGCCGTTATCCGCTCCCTGGTGCTGCCGGGCGCCGTGGTGCGGGCCGGTGCGGAAATCAGCGATCAATTGCTAGGAGCCTAGAACGCTCATTTCACTCGCGGCTGAATCGAATTGATTTAGCCGCCAATGAAATGAGCGTTTTTTTCTCCCGGCAAAGTCCGATAAAAATTGTTCGTTCGGAAACAGGACCGATCGGCCGATAACTGAATTGAGTCTCGTTGTTTTTGATTGGACAATCCTGCTGTCGCGATGATTGCTGCAACCCGGATCAAACTCACGCCTGTCCTGGCGGTGCTGGCCTTTGTGCTGGCACTGTTCGGCGTCGTGGTCTGCTTCCGTGCCTGGGCAGACATTGCCCGCATCGGGTGGGAGATTCCGGAATACCAGCACGTCTTCCTCGTGCCGTTCGTCGCGATGTTCCTCGCTTACGTTCGCCGGGAACGGCTGAACTATGTCCGCCTCAGCGGCACGGCCCTAGGGCCGACGCTGGTGGTCATCGGCTGGTGGGCGGGAAATTTCGGCCTAAATCACGGCGTTCAGTTGCTGCTGCACCTGGGCGCGGTGCTCGTGTTCATTGGCTGCCTGACGGCCGCCCTGGGCAAGCAGGTGCTGTTCCGGTTCCTGCCGGTGGCGTTCGTTCTGCTGCTGATCGTGCCCATGCCACAGCACATCCGGCTGGAGATCAGCAAGCCACTGCAGCGGTATACGGCCGAAATCTCCAGTTATCTGCTGGGGCTCTTCGGCGTCTCTACACAGGTCCAGGGAAGCGTCATCGTCATCAATGATCAGCCGGTAAATGTGGCCGAAGCATGTAATGGAATGCGGATGGTTTTCCCGTTACTGCTGATCAGCTATGGATTTGCGTTCGGCCTGCCCTTGCGGGCCGGGGTCCGGATCTTAATTGTGGCCCTGAGTCCGGTGATCGCCCTGATCTGCAACGTTCTTCGGGTGATGCCGCTCGTTTGGCTGCAAGGCCAAGGGAAAATCGGTCAGACTTGGGGCGAACGGCTGCACGAACAAAGCGGCTGGATCATGGTGCCATTGGCGTTTTTGGTGCTGCTGGGCGTGATTCGCCTGCTCCGCTGGGCCATGGTGCCGGTGTATCGCTATCCGCTGGCTTCGCAGGGTCATTAATCGCAAATGTCTGAAACCCACGGTCAACTTCGCCTTCTCATCACCGGCCCCGCCCTGTGCGGGCTGATGCTGGCCGGGATGACGCTGGATCACCGGAATGACAAGGTGGAATCGGATTACACCGAGTTCCATCGCCGCGCCGCCGACGCCATTAACGGCATCCCGCTGACAATTGGCGCCTGGGCCGGCCGGGAAGAGCCGCTGTCGAAGGAAGAGCTTTCGCTCCTGCGGCCGAACGCCTATCGCTGCATCTCATTCACCGACACCCGCCCAGCCCCCGCCGGCGATGCCGCCCGCCGGGTGTTGATGCTGGTCACCCAGTGCCGCCGCGCCGGGAACATGGACGGGCACTACCCGCCGACCTGCTACCCTTCGCGTGGCTACGCCCAGGTGGACGCGCCTTTGGAAGGCAAAGGGACGCTTCGGACGTGGCACGCACGTAATCGGACGTTGACCGGGTGTGAGTATTTCTTCGAACGGCGGGTCCAGGGTCGCGTCGGCCGTACGGCTGTGTACAATTTTATGGTCCTTCCGGAACAAGGTGTTCGACCGGACATGGAGTCGGTCAACGCGTCTGCCGAAGATTACCAACAGCGGTACTATGGCGCGGCTCAGTTTCAGCTGGTCTTTGGCGGCAACCTGGCTCAGGCCACCCCCGAAGCCCGGCAACAGCGGGATGAAGTGTTCGCCGAATTGATCGGGCCTTGTTCAAACGTCATTACGACGCTCTGCGACGGAGTTACAACTCATGAATAACCTTTCGACCCAACTCGGCCAGCGCAACGTGCCCCCCGGCGCGATGGATGTCTGGAACCAGGGCCAGATGCCTCAGCAATTAGGCATGCCTTCGCCGCACCAGGCCCAACCCGCCGCCTCCCCCGTCGCCATGGTGCAAAAACTACTCCGCGGCCGCGTCGCGCTGGCGATCGTGCTGGCGCTGATCGGCGCCATCATTGGCGCGGGTGCCGGCTACATGAGCCAAGCCCCGACGTACAAGTCGTCGGGCGTACTGCTCATCTCCCCGCTGATCCCCATGGTGGAGGGCGACAAAGCAATGCCTTACTACCAGCAGATGATGACAACGCAGGTGTACACCATCGTGTCGCCGCAGATCATCAACGAAGTGCCGAAGACCGAGCCGTGGAAGAGCGTCGTTGGCAAAAACAACGACGCCTTGGCCGACCTGGGTGCCAACCTCAAGCCTACCTACACGCGCAACACGTTCGTTATCAATCTTGACTACGCCAATCCCGATCAGAAGATCGCTCAGGCTGGCGTGCAAACCGTGATCGCCGTCTATCGCGCGCAATTCCAAAAGAATGCGGGCAACAACATTGCGTCGAAGCTCGAAGAGCAGAGAAAGCGTAAGCAGGACCTCGACGACAAGTACGCCACCGCCGACGGCCTGATCCTTGACGTCACGCGTACCTACGGGTCGCCAGATCTTCAGAACCTTGTCACCGCCGCGCAGAACAAAGTCGAAGCGATCGACCGTGAACTCCGCGTCAATGAAAACCAGTATAAGAACGCGACCGACGCCATCGTGTCGCGCCGTGACGGCAACGGAAAGCTGTCCACATCCGAACTGGCTGCGACTCAGCCGATCCTCGCCAAGATGATCAACGACCTGCGTGAAGCGCAGGCCGCTACGCAGCTTGATGAAAAGCTCCTTGGCCCGAACCACCAGAAGGTTCGTTCGGAAAAGGTCGCCCTCCAAGTCCGTCAAGACGCGATCGAATCGCTCGCC
>JAQGHK010000219.1 GCA_028288875.1 Phycisphaerales bacterium
AGTCCATCATGGAAGACGTCGTCGCCAAGAGCGGCATGCTCACCGCTCTGGAAAAAAGCACCGACCCGGACAAGCCCGAGCTGGCCAACGTGAAGGAGTTGATTAACTCGGCCGCGCGGTACGACACGGATTTCCCCGACGGCACGCTCGATGAATACCTCAGCCAGATCAGCCTGATGAGCGACGCCGACAAGGTGCAGGGGGCCGGCGGATCGGTCACGCTGATGACGCTGCACGCCGCAAAAGGCCTGGAATTCCCGGCCGTCGCGATCATTGGGCTGGAAGAAGGCGTGCTGCCACATAGCCGCGCGCGGACGAGCCCCGATGAGTTGGAAGAAGAACGCCGGCTGTTCTTCGTCGGCGTCACGCGGGCGGAGCAGCGGCTGTTCCTGAGCCGGGCTTACGCGCGAACGCTCATGGGCCGGCGCGAGCGGACGGTGCAGTCGCCGTTCATCAAGGAGATGCCCGAAGAGCATATCGAGATGATCGACCGCATGGCGACCGACTTCACCGCCGCCAGCACCTTCAACGGCGACTACGGCGGCAAGACGGGTTTGCGTCAGGGCCAGCTCGTCCGCCACGCCAGCTTCGGGTTAGGCCGGGTGGCGGAAGTGCAGGAGGGCGGGCAGAACACCCGCGTGGTGGTGGACTTCACCCGGTACGGAAAGAAGACGCTGATCTACGAATACGCGCGGCTGGAAGTGCTGGGCTAATTCGTAGGGGCGACATATATGTCGCCCGTGAGCGTCAGATGGGTTCGGTTGGCGGTGGGCGGGCGACATGTATGTCGCCCCTACGAAGGCACGGCCCCCCACCGACATCAATTGCCGCGAATATTACTGATCTTTCTTCGGCCGCGCGCGACGATTGCGCTTGAGGTACGGCCGCGGCTGCTTTGGCAGCGTCGGCGGCGTCTGCAGTTCCTTCGGCGGGCCGAGCGGCTTGCGCATCGCGGCCTGGCGGCGGAGGGCTTCGTCGATCACATCCCGCGTGTACTGTGGCGGCTTTTCGGGCTGCTCGCCATCGGCGGGCTGGCGGTCGGCGAATTGGCGTTCAGGCGGGCGATCATCGGGGGCGTCGGGCATTGCGGCTCCAGTTTACTCGATTTGCACGTGGCGTTCGACAGGAGAATGTTGGAAACGCCCGCGAAAACCGACGCCGCGGATTCTGGCTCCCTCGCCCGGTATTGCCGGGAGGTGCCGCAGGCACGCGGTTGGGGTGAGGGCTTCCGACAATAAGCCTTCGGAACCGATCGAGGGCTGACGTTCAGTGCTGCCCGGTCGAAGCCCTCACCCTACCCTCTCCCGGCAATACCGGGAGAGGGAGTATTCCGGGCCCGCTGTGCTAGCTGAGTCCTGCGTTAATTCGCCGGCTGGGTCGCAGGCTGCGTTGTCGGCTGCGTCGCCGGCCCCTCTGCCGGGAAGACGAACACCCGCGGGTACGTCGCCAGCACCGGCCGCACCCAGGTCATCAGTTCGCCGTAGGTGAGATCCGGCGGCGGGTAGATGAAGATCGTGCGGCTCCAGCGCGAGGCGTGATCGTTCACGTGCTTGGCGAACGCGGCCGGGTCGGCGGGGTTTTCTTTCTCGACGATCTTCGTCTCGGCCGCACCGCGATCGGGGTTGTCGACGGAACGTTCAAGCCTCGCCGAAAGCTTGGCGTCGACTTCACGCTTCAGGAACAGTTCCCACGGCTCGCCGAGGCGGGTGTTGCGGTCGCGCCAGGCTTCGTCGGGGAGGAACGCGCGATAGTAAAGACCATCGGCCGGTGGGGGATTGAGCTTAACGCCACGGTCCTGTTCGATCGTCGACAAGACCGCGTACAGATTGCGGACCTTGGTCACCGGGACATCGTCATCGATCGTGACGTCGGTGAAGATGTCTGTTTTCAGGTTATGCGTCGAGATCGAAATAAATTCGACGATGAGCGACACCCGTGGATATTCCGTCCCTCGATCACGGCTAAGTGGTCCAGTGACGATGTAGTGGGTGTCACCGCGAATCACACGTAGTGCGATCGTGAATGGCGTAGCCATAGGATCGCTCAGCACGAAGGGATTGCCAGGATCGCCTCGCGCAATGGGCGATAGCACCATGTCGACGGAGTCGCCGCGCGTCCATCTGATCGTCTGATCCGACGGTTTTTGAAACCCATACACGATGCTCTGCATCGCCCGTCGCGGCACGGCCAGGACGGCGGCGCGGTCTTCGTAGGTGGGGGCGAGCGGGCGTGCGTCGGCTTCGTCGGCGGCGAAGTGTTTGACGCCTTTGTCATCGACGAACGTGTACGAGCCGGCGAACAGCAGGTCGCCGGCGATGGTTTTGCCGGTGTTGGTGTCCACCATGACGCTGTTGCCGTCGACCTTGGTTTTGCCGGCGATGGTGAAGTGCGTGATCAACCGCGAGCCGCGGGCCCAGAAGCGGTTCTTCTCCGGGTCGATTGGCAGGCCGGGTTTAAGGTTGATGAACATCAGCGCGGCGGCGATGTGCGACGGCTTGGCGGGCGTGACGGCCAGCGCCTCGTAATCTTTCCCCGACTCCACCGGCGTCATGTAAAACTCCAGCGGATCGGTCCGCTTGATGCCGGTGGCGACGCCCATGATCGTGACGGTCTGCGCCCGCCGATCGGCAATCACGCCCGGCCAGACTTTCACGTAGGCGACGTTGGCGTTTTCGCGATCGAGTGCTTCGGATCGCTGCTGGATTTTCGCGATCGCATCGTCATACGGGCCTTTGGCGTCCTGCGCGATCGCGAGACTGGCGAACGTGCTGATCGCCAGGGCATAGACGATTGCGAACGACCGGGTCATGATCACGCCTTGGGTTCGGACCGAATCCAATCAAGGTAGCCGAACCGCCAGAGGTAGGCGAAGCCGACCACGATCAGCGCGAAGAAGACCAGCATGTCGACCAGCGCGACGGCCCGCGTGGTGAAGGGGGCGGCCGTGTCGTCGGCGCTGCCGTACGCAACGGCCCAGGGATAGAAGAGGACGACTTCGACGGCGAACACGAGATAAATAAGCGCGACCACGTAGAACCGCAGATCAAACTGCACCTGAGCGCTGCCGATCGGCAGTTCGCCGCACTCGTAGGCTTCAGCCTTTTCCGGGTGCGGATTCTTCGGCCGAACCAGCCGGCCCGCGCCCAGGCCGACGAGGCCCAGCGTCAAGCCGCCGATGACGAAGAGGACGATGGAGAGCAGGGCGTGCATTCCCCTGCATTCTAACACGGCCGATCGCGGCCGCGTAGCCATAAGTTGGCAGGCCGCGTGAACAAAAAGGCAAGGCCGGCGTTACCGCCGGCCTTGCCCGAAAAGCATCAAATCCATCGAACG
>JAQGHK010000238.1 GCA_028288875.1 Phycisphaerales bacterium
CGCCGGCACCGTGAAGAAGCACTAAACCGCTATCCGGCCTCGATTTACGCTTTCCACCGTCCCCTCCCTGGCTCTGGCCAAGGGAGGGGACGGTGTTTTAGCCCCACGCCGGCACTGAGCGCGTCAAAATTCGGCGGTTCTATGGCCCCACCACGGCGTGCCGGCCCTCTGGACGGCCCGAGTCCGATAGCAACTGCTAACGTCGGGGTGATATTCGGCCGATGGATTCAGTAAGGAGCCGAATGCCCAACACGAACCCCCAGCCGACGAACAAAGAAACCACGATCGAACTCGTCCGAGATGTCGTCGACCGCCGGGCCGGGCTCGAACGCCGGCAGCAGACCGCCGAGGAAGCCGGCTATGACGGCCCCGACCAGCGCGTCGAAAGCCGCCGCACCGGCCTGGAACGGCGTCGTGGCGCCGGCATTCGTCGCGAAGACGAACGCCGCAGCGCCGAGGAAGGCGAAATGACCGCAGAACAATTCGAATTCGTGATGGCGATCGAGACCTATAAGAAGGTCAACCGCAAGCTGTTCCCGACCTGGACGGAAGTCCTCGAAGTGATCGAACAGCTTGGCTACAAGAAAGTTGAAGCCCGCACGCTTCGCCTGGACAACGTCCCGGAAGCCCCCCTGCAAAAGGTGGCGTAAGCCCCGCGGGCGCAGCATCCGGGAAGAGGTCCCTATTTAGCCGGCGAGCCTTACTGAGCATTCTTCCCGCGGGCGGCGTCCCCCAACGCCGCCCGCCCGGCGTCTGCCGCGGCTTCGGGCGAGGTGATGCGGCGGCCCTTCACGTCCGCAGTCACGGTCTGGATGGCCTCGGCCATCTCGGTCAGCCGTCGCAGGGGCTCGTCGGTCGGAATCGTCGCCTCGACCTGTCGCAGCCTCATCAACGCGGCCACCGCACCGAACGTCAGCCGCCAGCGGCCGGCTTCCTGCACCAGCGGCACGTCCACCGCACCATGGCCTTCGGTCCCTAGGACGACAACCAACTGGCCCGCATGGGCAGCGTCGAGCCTGGTCGTCCGCGGCTTCACATCGCCGGTTGCCGCACCCCACCGCCCTGCTTTTGCCGGCCCGAACGCTTCCGTTACCGCGCCGTCAAACCGACCGACAGCGGCGCAGACGCCTGCCAGGCCCGGCCGCAGCAACTGTTCATCGGCGTTCTGCGAAGCGATCAGAGCCTCCACGCGCTTTGCATCGCCTTTCGCGACGGCGGAAACAAAATCGTCCACGGTTTTGTCCGGCGGTGGCGCTGGCAGGATGTGGTCGGCCATTTGTGCGAGTGAATTCTGGGTTGAGACCCCAAGCACCATGACTGCCAGTGCCAAGCGGGAATAATGCCGAGCGTTCAAGAGTGGCACAACACCTGTCCGGCCACAGATGGACACTTTTTGATCATTTGAATCCATCACGCCCAATTTAGACGCAGCCGATTGAAACCGGTTGCAGGAAATCTCGACTTCCGCCGAACACCTCACATTAATTCTGCTTAATTACCGGATGCCCGTCTGCTGAAGTTCTGCGCACCCAAATCTGCGATAGGCCGCCATTGCTTGACTGATGTGCAACGACCGGTGTTAGCACGATCTTCATCGAATTGCCGAAACCTGCCGAGAATCGCGATTCGGTGCTAATGTAAGCAACAAAATTGCGGCAATTTGCCCCGTCGCGGAATTTTTCTTCAACGCACCAATTTGTTCCACATCTGTAGCCACCGACCTGTTTCGGCACCACCTTTGCAAACGTTTACCCCGGTGGCCGATCGATCGTGATCGTCGCTGTGCGTGCCGGCGTTCGTTGGGGCCGACGCAGGGTGCACTTCGTGGTATCTACAAGGAAGGTACAGCATGTCTTCGTTCGAACCTCTTGGGAAAAAATGCATTGCCGCTGCAGCCGCGGCCGTTTTATTGTCGAGCCTGCCCGCCTCTGCG
This sequence comes from Phycisphaerales bacterium, assembly GCA_028288875.1. Taxonomy (GTDB): domain Bacteria; phylum Planctomycetota; class Phycisphaerae; order Tepidisphaerales; family Tepidisphaeraceae; genus RYN-431. The sequence continues at coordinate 1,934 of JAQGHK010000238.1, forward strand.
GCGTTTGACGTCGTTGAAAAAACGATCCCGCAGTTGGAAAGCGCCTATTCGTCCGGCGCGACGACCGTGCAGGACGTCATCAACCAGTATCTAGTTCGCATCAACACGTTTGATGACGGCCCCAATGGCGTAAACGCTGTCGGCCAGATCAATCCGAGCCTTGGTGCGGCCATAACTTCTGTTCAGGCACTGATCAACGGCGGCGCGACCCTTCAGCAGTATCCGCTGCTCGGCGTGCCGATCCTGATCAAGGACTCGTACGACGTTCAGGGCATGATCACGACGAATGGCGTGAGCATTTTGAACGGCGTCGGGACACCCGGCTCGACCACGCTGATCGCCAAGACCGATGCGCCGAACATCGCGGCCCTGAAAGCCGCCGGGGCCATCATTCTTGGCAAAGCCAACATGAGCACGATGGCGTACTCGTTCGACGGCATCGACAATGCCCACGGCGTTGTCCGCAACCCGTATAACTACAACCGCCAGCCCGGCGGCAGCAGTTCGGGCTCGGGTGCCAGCGAGGCGAGCAACTTCGCCATGCTCACCATGGGCGGCGAAACGGGCGGCTCGATCCGCGTGCCCTCCACCTATAACTGCCTTGTCGGCCT
>JAQGHK010000242.1 GCA_028288875.1 Phycisphaerales bacterium
TTCGCGCACGATCGCACTAAATCTGCGCCGGACGGCAAAGCAACTTAACGCGGGCGGGCATTCGCTGCCCGAACTACGCGGTCAGCGCGTCGGCTTCGACGAACTTGCCCTTGTCGAGATGGATCAATCGCGATGCCGCGGCCGCGCTGTGTGGGTCGTGGGTCACCATGATGATCGTCTTGCCGAAGTCTCGGTTGAGCTGCTGCAGGAGGGCCAGCACGTCGGCGGCGCTGGCGGCATCCAGATTACCCGTCGGCTCGTCGGCGAGGATGATGTCTGGATCAGTCACGATCGCGCGGGCGATGGCCACGCGCTGTTCCTGGCCGCCGGAGAGCTGCTTCGGAAAGTGCGTGACGCGATCGGACAGGCCGACCAGTTTCAGTGCCGTCGCGGCATTTTCTCGCCGGCGGGCGCGATTGAGCGACGTCAGCTTCAACGGCAGTTCCACGTTCTCGATGGCCGTCAGAACCGGCAGCAGATTAAACGATTGAAACACGAACCCAAGGTGATGATTCCGCCAGCGCGCCAGCCCGCGTTCGCCGAGCGTGGCCGGCTCATCGCCAAGGACCATCAATCGGCCGGCCGTCGGCTTATCCATGCCGGCGATCAGGTGCAGCAGCGTGCTCTTGCCCGAGCCCGACGGGCCCATCAGTGCCACGAACTCGCCGCGGCGAACGGTCAGGTCAACGCTCTCTAGGGCCGACACCTTCACCTGCCCGCGTTGGAAGGTTTTGGACAGCTCGATGGCTTGGACTGCAATTTCGTTTTGTGCGGCTTCGGACATTGTTTTCTCCATGGCGGCCTGACCGCGTTAGCGAGTCTCCGCGCTGGCGGACCGGACGGCCGCACCTTCCTGCAGATCGGCCGGCGGATCGATGATCAGATCCTCGCCGCCGATCAGGCCCTTACGAATTTCGACGTCTTCACCGACGGTCGTGCCGGCCGTCACCGTGCGCCGCACAGCCTTGCCGCTTTCGATCGTGAAGACCGCGCCATCCCGCACCGCCGTCACCGGCACCCGCAACGCCGGGCGATCTTTCGCTTCCAGCGTCGCCGATTTCTGCGTAGCCGCCAGCTTCGATGGCGACAGGAATGACACCGTGGCGTTCATGTCCGGCCGAAGCAGCTCGTCCGGGTTGCTCACCTTCACGCGCACCTGCACGGTGGCCTTCTGCCGATTCGCTTCCGGCGAAATCAGATCAACCAGCCCGGCGTAACGGCGATCGGGATACGCATCAGTCACGATCCAGCACGGCTGCTTCGGCAGCACCTTGGCAAAATCGTTCTGGCTCACATCCAGATCGACGCGAAGATCATTCAAATCCGCAATCGATACGACGAAGCCCTTCGCACCATTTTCGCCGACGAAGCCTGTGGTTACGAACTCGCCGACTTCCACATTCCGCGACAGCACCGTGGCCGGTACGGGCGAGCGAATAACGGTGTTGTCGAGATCGACCATGGCGAGCGCCAGGCCGCCTTCCAGTTGGCGGACAGTGCCCTTCTGGGCGTCGACCTGCTCCTTACGCGGGCCGACCTTTGACAGTTCCAACTGCTGGCGATCGGAATCGACCTGGGCGCGGCGCGAGGCGACGAGTGCCTCCGCGTCATCGACCTGCTGGTTCGAGACGGCCCGCGTGGCTTTCAGGTCGGCAACGCGTTTGAAGTTGGTTTCTGCGACGGCGAGCTCGGCGAGCGACTTATCGAGCGTGGCTTTCACGGTCGCGATTTCCTGCGGCCGCGAACCGGCTTCCAGTTCGGCCAGCTTGGCCTTGGCGTTATCGAGTTGGCCTTGCTCCTGGGCGACGCGGGCGCGGTATTCATCGTCTTCCAGGCGGACGAGGACTTCGCCCTTCTGGATCTTGTCGCCCATTTCCACACCGACCCAAGCCACGCGGCCAATGGCCTTGCTGGCGAGTTCGATCTTATGGGCGGCCACGATGTAACCCGTGGCGTTCAGCACCACCGGGTCGGCCGCGGCTTCGGCCCCTTCGGGGATGCGCACGCGGACGGTCTTCAGTTCCACTTCACGGCTGCCGCTGAACTTCCACGCGATGGCTGCCACGATGAGCAGCAGCACCACCGCCACGATCACCCAAGGCAGGCGCGAGGCTTCTTCCCGGCTGACTTTTTCCGAGCGGTCGATACGGAGTTTGTGAAGTTCGGCTTCCATCAGTGACTATCTCTAAGAATCATCCTTCACGCATCGCCGACACGATGCTGGTGCGTGAAGCGGCCCAGGCCGGGAGCAGCCCGCCGATCGCGCCGATGAATGCCGCGAACAGCAGGCCCACAACAATGGCAATCGGGCCGACGCGGAATTTGAATGCGGTTTCGCTGAACGTTTGGAAATTGCCCACGCCGGTCTGCAAGCCGTTGACGGGCAAGGCGATCAGAATGCCGAGCAGGCCGCCGATGAGCGCGAGGCAGACCGATTCAATCATGAACGACCGCAGCACGGCGAACCGCCCGAAGCCGAGCGCGCGGAGCGTCGCTATTTCGCGCGAGCGGCGGGCGACGGCGGCGTACATCGTGTTCGTCGCGGCGAACCCGCTGCCGACAGCCATCACCACCGCGACGAAGAAACCGAGCGCCTGCAGCGGGATGCCCGCTTCGGTCTGCTTGGCGTAATAGTTTTTCTCAGTCATCAGGCCGGCGTTAAGCCGTTGATCGCCGACGATGGATTGTTGCATCTTCGACATGAAGGCCGGGTAGACCGGATCGGCCTTGGCATCGAGCTTCTTGGCTTTGGCCGTCAGCACATCAGCCTCGGCGGCCTGCTTGGCGGCGGTTTCGGGCGGCACGTCCATGCGGACGAGCAACGAGCTGCTGCCGCCGGCGCGTTCGAAATCGCCGCGGAGTTGGTTCAGGTCGGTCCAGATTTCGCTGTTGGAGGCCGATTCGCCGACTTTAAAGATGCCGACGACTTTCCACATGCCCCGGCCGAACCGAACTTCCTTGCCGATCTGCGCGGCCGGGTAGCGGCGGGCGATTGATTCGCCGACGACGACCTCGCGCAGGCCCGGCGTGAACATCTGGCCTTTCAATACTTCCGCTGGTCGCATGGCCACGCCGATCGGCAGCAGGCCGCGAACGGTGACGTTCATGCCTTCGGGTGCTTCCACGCTGGGCAGGTTGACGACGGTGAGGCCTTCCGGCGACACCATCGGCTCGCCCTTTGCGTCGGCCGCGATGCCTGGCAGGCGGCGGATGATCTGGTAGGCCTCATCACTGACGGTGCTGGTGAGCTCGGCATCAGCGCCGGTGCGCATGACGATGAATTGCCGCGCATCGCCGGTGCCGGCG
>JAQGHK010000235.1 GCA_028288875.1 Phycisphaerales bacterium
CCGCGGCGTTGCTGCCGCCGCCGACGCAGGCGAGCACGTAATCCGGCAGCCTGCCTTCAGCGTTCAAGCACTCTTCGCGCGCCTCATTGCCGATGACGCTTTGAAAGTCGCGGACGATGGTCGGGAACGGGTGCGGGCCGACGACGCTGCCGATGATGTAGTGCGTGTGGTCGACGCTGCCCATCCAGTCGCGCATGGCTTCGTTGGTGGCGTCTTTGAGCGTCTTGCTGCCGCTGGTGACTTCGATCACGCGAGCGCCCATCAGCTTCATGCGGAACACGTTCAAGCTCTGCCGGCGGATGTCTTCCGCGCCCATGTAGACGTCGCATTCCAGCCCGAAGTGGGCAGCGGCCGTCGCGCTGGCGACACCATGCTGGCCGGCCCCGGTCTCGGCGATGATGCGCTTCTTCCCCATGCGCAGAGTCAGCAGGGCCTGGCCGATGGTGTTGTTGATCTTGTGCGCGCCGGTGTGGTTCAGGTCTTCGCGTTTCAGATAAATCTTCGCGCCGCCGAGCTTTTCGGTCAGCCGGCGGGCGTAATAAAACCGGCTGGGCCGGCCGACGAATTCCTTCAGGATTGAATGGAACAGTTCGTTGAACTTTGGATCGTTTTTGGCGCGAAGGTATTCGTCCTCGAGCTGTTCGAGGGCGCTCATCAGCGTCTCGGGCACGTAGGTGCCGCCGTAGTCGCCGAAATGGGTCGGAAGGCGCGGCGTAGACGGCGTGGCGGTGGCGGTCGGCATAGAGCGAATGCTAAGGCGCTTGGCCGGATTCGTCTATGCGTTTCTACGTGTTCTTCATGATCAGAGGCTGACGGTTTCGCCCGCGCGCCCGGCCCAGTACCCGTAAATCGTGCCCGCCACGCCAGCGGTGGCGTAATGAAGCGGAAGTGAACGGGCCGCGCCCGCCAGATAGCCGCGCGTATCACCCAGCGGCAGGCCCTCAGGATGCAGGTAGGTCCACGCGTAAGCGATCACGCCCGCCAACAGCGTGCCGGCCACGTACCAGACGCTGCCGCGGACGACGCGCGTTTTGAAGCTGACCCACGCCCCCAGGCCACCGGCAAGGGCCACGGCGATCATCGCCTGGCCCTTGAGCGGGCTTTGGCCGAGCAGGGAGAGCAGCGCGATCACCACCAGTGTCTGGACGCCGATGGCTGCCAAGCGGTCGCCAGCGGTATCGATCACCGGCTCTTCCTCGGGCGGGCCGGAGGGGTCAAGTTCGGTCACCACCAGCGGCGTCGTCGGTCCGAGAGCGATGTAAGCCACCGTCAGCCCGACGGCCAGCATTGCGATCTCCACGATCATCTTGATGTAAACGCCGGCGCTGCCTGCATCCAGTAGTGCATTGCGGCTATCGCCACTGTGTGTCGGCAAAGCGAGCAGGCCGATCGCCGCGCAAAACAGCGGGGCATCGTGCCGGATGCCGCCGACGAAGGGCCGGGCCAGGATCGTTAGGCCGATCAACACGATGATCGCAACGATCGGCGCATAAAACGGTTGGCCCTGCAGCAGCAGGCTGGAGATGCCCGGCAGGGATGGCAGGCCGGCCAAGCCGAAAACGGATCGGGCGATGACATAGGAAGCGATCGCGGTCGCACCGAGAATCACTTTCTGGGAGTTGGCCAACTGGTGCGACCCGGTTGCCGCATCGATGGCACCCTCGCCCAAAAATTCTCCGAACAAATCGCCGAGGAAGCTACTGACCATGGGCTGCGTCTCCTATAATAGCATCGGCCAACAGAGCCGATTTGCAATCTGCCGACGTGCAGTCCTGACGATGACCTCCGCCGACATGCTTTTTCCGCAGCCCGATGCCGCCCCGACGGCCGTGGCGGCGGCGCGGTATGACGGGCCGGTGGCGGTGGTGGCGATCGAGCGTTCGGTCGATCGCGTGCTGGATTACGCCGTGCCGCCCAAGTTCGTCAGCACTTTGGCTGTGGGCCAACGCGTGCGGGTGCCGTTGGGCCGTGGGAATAGTTCGACCTTCGGCTATATCGTCGACATCGCGACTCACAGCACGCACCCGACGCTGAAGCCGATGATCGCTATCGATGAAGACCGAGTGATGGTGCAGCCGACAATGCTGCAACTGGCCCGCTGGATCGGCCGGTATTACGTCAGTCCGCTAGGCATGGTGCTGGAAAGCATCATCCCGTCGGCCGTCAAAAACCGCATCGGCCTCGGCTACACGCGTATGGTGCGCCTGGCCAAGCCGCCGGAGGCGATTCAGGCGGCGCTTGAAGAAACCAAAAGCAAAAAGCGGCGGACGTTGCTCTCCCGGCTGCTTCAACTGCAGCCGGAAGAAGCTATCGCCTTGCAGACATTGGCCTTTGAGGCCGACGTCGCGATCCCGACCGCCGCCAAGCTCGCCCGCGAGGGCTTTGTCAGCATCACCGAAGAGCCGGACTTGGCAACGCTCCAGCCGCCGGATGCGTGCGTCGCGCCGACACCATTTACGCTGGCGCTGAACGAAGAGCAGGCGGCGGCCGTGGATGCGGTGACGGGGCGGATGGACCGCTTCAGCGTCAACCTGCTCTTCGGCGTCACCGGGAGCGGAAAGACCGAGGTGTATCTGCGAGCGATCGAAAAGGTCGTCGCCGCCGGCCGACAGGCGATCGTCCTCGTGCCGGAAATCGCGCTCACGCCGCAGACCGTGCGGCGGTTCGTTGAACGCTTCAGCGGCGTGGCCGTGCTGCACTCGGCGCTGACGAACACGGAACGCCATCAATCGTGGCAACGCATCAGCAGCGGGCAGGCCCGGGTGATCGTCGGGGCCCGCAGCGCCATCTTCGCCCCGACCAAAACGCTTGGCCTGATCGTCGTCGATGAAGAACACGAAAGCAGCTACAAGCAGGACACCGTGCCGCGCTACAACGCACGCGATGTGGCGATCAAACGCGGACAGCTGGAAGACGTCCCGGTGCTGCTCGGCACGGCGACGCCGAGCCTCGAAACATGGAAACGCGTCACGGATGCGGAGCGAAAAGCGGCTGCATCTGGCATCGACGCAAATCCCAGGTCGACCGACACAGCGACGGAAGTCGCGGAGCCTGTGAGCCCAGGCGTTGCGCCTGCATCGCCGAAGGTTCCACCCGTTCAAACGCAGTTTCTTCTGCGCCTGTCGTCCCGTGTGCGCGGGCTTTCGCTGCCCAAAGTAGAAGTTCTCGACATGCGGCAGGTGAACAAGCTCCGCAAGGGCGTCCACCTGATCTCGCCGCGGCTGGAAACGCTGCTGCACGCCACGTTCAATGCCGGCGAGCAGGCGATCCTGCTGCTGAATCGTCGCGGCTATGCCAATTGTATTTTTTGCAGCCACTGCAACGAAGCGATCCAGTGCAAATACTGCGACACGACAATGACGTACCACCGGGCCACGTCGCTCAGCCCGCATACGGCCCGCACGGAGGCCGGGCTGCACTCGGGGCAGATGCATTGCCACTACTGCCTGGCCGTCAATCCGCTGCCGGCTACGTGCCCGGCCTGCGATAAAAAGCTCGCACTGTTCGGCCTGGGTACACAGCGGGTGGAAGAAGAATTGCAGCGGAAGTTCCCCCATCTGCCGTACGCGCGCGTCGACAGCGACACGATGCGCTCCAAGACCGATTACGAAGCCCTGCTGGGCCGATTCGGGCGCGGCGAGATCAAGCTGATGCTCGGCACGCAGATGATCGCAAAAGGGCTGGATTATCCGAATGTCACGCTGGTCGGCGTCATCAGCGGCGATACCGCGCTCTCCCTGCCCGATTTCCGGTCGGCCGAGCGGACCTTTCAATTGATCACCCAGGTCGCTGGCCGCGCCGGCCGCGGGGATAAGCCAGGACGCGTGGTACTTCAGACCTTCCTGCCCGAAGACATGTCCCTGCAGGCGGCCGTCCGGCAGGATTACGAAGGCTTCGCCGAACATGAATTGGCTCATCGGCGGCAGGCCCGGCTGCCGCCGGATACGCGCATGGTGCGGATCGTCGTGCGAGACCAGTCGCTGGAGGATCTCCACACCCGTTCCGAAAAATTGCAGGCTCTGCTAGTGGACGCGATCGCCGTTGGCGGGCTGGACATTGACCTTCGCGGACCCATGCCTTGCCCCATCGAACGCATCGCCGGCTATCACCGCGCGCAACTGGTCCTCACCTGCCCTGACCCGCGGCCGCTGCAGCGCGTTATGGCGGTGCTGAGAAAAAAAGAAGGATTGGTCTCGAACGAAAAGGTGGCCGTGGACGTAGATCCAGTATCGATGCTTTAACTCACATTTTGAGTGCAGCTTCGAAGTGGTGGGGCGGTATCGATGCGGTGCCAATGGCGTGCTACACTCCGCCTGCCTCGTACGTGCCGAAGGGAAGTTGGTAAATGTCCACCGCCGCGATCGACCGTCTCCGCACTAATATTCAATCCGTATTTTTGGGTAATCAAGCGGCGGTAGACCTGCTGCTGGTCGGCCTGCTCGCCCGAGGGCACGTGCTGATCGAAGACGTGCCGGGAGTCGGAAAAACCGTATTGGCTAAAGCACTGGCCAAATCCATCGCGTGCGATTTCAACCGCATTCAACTCACGCCCGATCTGCTGCCCGGCGACGTACTCGGCGTATCGGTTTACAACCGCGACGCCAATGCCTTTGAGTTCAAGCCCGGCCCGGTGTTTACCAACATTTTGCTGGCCGACGAAATCAACCGTACGACGCCCCGCACACAGTCGGCGTTGCTGGAAGCGATGAGCGAGGAGCAGGTGTCGGTCGAGACGCACACGTATCCGCTCAAGCGGCCGTTCATGGTCGTCGCGACGCAGAACCCGTTTGAGTTTGAAGGCACCTACCACCTGCCGGAAAACCAGCTGGACCGGTTCGTTCTGAAAGTCGGCGTGGGTTACCCGAGCCGCACGGCGGAGTACAAGATTCTCACCACCCAGCCGGGCCGCGATGCACTCGACGCCCTGAGGCCGGTGATGGCGGCGGAGGAAGTGGTTCGCCTGCAGGACCTGGTCCCCAAGACCAAGATGGACCCGGCGATCGTGGACTACATCCTAGATCTCGTCGCCGCCACGCGAGCCAATGAACAGCTGCACCTGGGCATCAGCACTCGCGGCGCCTTGGCCCTGACCAGCGCCATTCAGGCTTTGGCCGTGTTGCGTGGTCGCGACTACGTGCTGCCGGATGATGTGAAGGAGCTGTTCATCGCCTGCTGTGCGCATCGCGTGATCAGCAAGACGTATCTCAGCAACGGCGACGCCGATGCGACCACGCGGATTCTGAAGGCGATCTTGGAACAAACGCCGGCGCCGAAGTGAAGGGCTGGTAGCCATTGGCTGGTGGCCAGTAGCTAGGCAGACGTTTCTGAGCCATTAGCCACTAGCTTTCTCCATGGCCAAATCACGCCCGAAAAAGCCCGCCACTCACTATCGCAAGCCGGCGATTGATTTCTCCGTCACCGGGCTGATTTATTGCACGATGATGATGTTCATCGGCCTGGCCGCGGTGAATACGCAGGCGAACCTGCTCTTCGGCGTGTTCGGGCTGATGATCGGCATCCTCCTGGTCAGCTTTACCATCAGCGGCCTGGTGCTGCGGCGGATGGTCGTGGAACGCGTGCTGCCCGATCACCTGATCGTCGGCCGGCCCGGGGCGCTGCACTACAAGGTGACGAACAAAAAGCGGTTCTGGCCGAGCCTTTCGGTCACCGTCACAGAACTGGAAGGCGGCGACGTTTTCAGCCGCCAGCCGACGGCGTACATGCTGCACGCCGCCAATCGCATGACGGCCACCATCGCCACCGAGGTGCTGCCCCTGCGGCGCGGCTTGGTGTCGCTCACGCGTTGCCAGCTGTCGACCAGCTTCCCATTCGGCTTCATCAAGCGGGCCGTCGACCGCAAACAGGATGACGCACTTCTGGTGCTTCCGGCGATGGGAACCATGCGGCGGGAGCTGATGCGCCGCTTCCGCTCGGCCCAATCCTCCGGCATCAATGTCCGCCCCAGCAGCGGCGGCGACGACGAATTTTACGGCGTTCGCGAGTATCGCTCCGGCGAAAACCCTCGCCGCATCTATTGGAAGCGCTCCGCGGGCGCCGGGCCGATGGTGGTGCGGGAAATGACCCGCGTCTCCCCGCCGAAACTGATGCTGCTGGTGGACATCCGCGCGCGAGACAGTTCCCCGACCGCCGCCGCCGCAATCGAACGCACCATCGCCATGGCGGCCACGCTGATCGACGCGGGCATGGAAATGGGCTTGCCCGCCGGCCTGGTGGTCTGCTCCGGCGCGGACTGGATCAAACGTTCGCCGGAACTCGGTAAGCGGCACCGCCTGGAACTGCTGACCGTCCTGGCCAAGCTGCCGGCCAGTTCGACCGTCACCAGCGACGCGTTGATCGATCACGCCCGTGAATTATTACGGAGCGATACAACGGCTGTGCTGCTCACGTCGTATCATTCCGGTGGACGTGCGTTTGACGGGCAGCGCGGCGGCATGATCGTGCTGTCCGGGGCCGATGATCCGCACTTTTCGTTCGCACCTGAGATTGATTTTATCGCCGTCGGTGGCGGACCCGCCGCGGCTTGAACGTGAAGTTCTGGAGTCGGCTTTTAGCATGTACGACATCCGCCAGTTTCGCCCGCTGCTGTATGCCCTCTTGATGATCGGCTTCACGGGTTACGCCGTCGCTGCCGAATCGCCGGGGCTGTGGCTCCTCGCCGTCGCGGCGACGTCGCTGAACGCTTACCTGGTGAAGAAGAAACTGTTCAAACCGCTGCCGCGGTTTGTCGCGAACATGATCACGCTGCTGTTCGCCGGCTGGCTCCTCCTGCGCGTGCGATCGAATGGCGTCGGCCCGACCATTTTCGCCATCGGCGAGTTCCTGATTTTCCTTCAGCTGGTGAAGCTTTATGAGCAGCGCGGCAATCGCGATATCGCGCAGCTGCTAGTGCTGAGCCTGCTGCTGATGATCGCCGCCGCCATCAGCACGGCCAGCCTGTTCTTTGGCGTCATCTTCATCGGCTACCTGTTCCTGTCACTCTATTGCTGCCTGCTCTTTCACCTCAAGGCCGAGAGTGATTACGCGCGCCAGGTGACTGGCCTGGATGAGTCCAAGATCAACCCGATGACGCTCCGGCAGGACCAGCGATTCCTGTCCCGCTCCATGCGCCGCCTGACCGGCATCGTCAGCACGTTCGCCATTGGCACGGCCATTCTGGTCTTCCTGCTGTTCCCGCGTGGCAGCGGGGCGGGGTTGATCGGGAATATGTCGTTCCAGCCGTCGCAGGCCATGACCGGCTTCAGCGACCAGATCGCCGATCAGAACATCGCGCGCATCCAGCAGAACGAAGCCCAAGCCGGGTGGGTGACGATCAAGAAAAACGGCGAAACGTGGGGCGGCCCCGGCGAGGTCATCTATCTCCGCGGAAACGTCGCCGACACTTACGTCAGCGACCCCAACGATATGGCCGACCGCTGGACATGGAAGCGAACCGCCACCGAGCCGCGCGAACTGCTGACCAAGCCCCTCGAAACCGGCGCCGATCAGTACGAACAGCAGATTCGCCTGCTGCCCCTGGGCGTGAAGACACTGTTTGCCCTGCCCGGGGTCGTCTCCTTCAATTCCGGCGGCGACCTCAAGGCCACCCGCGGCACCGACGACGACGTGCTCAGCACGTACGAAGACGGCACCAATGAGCGGTCCTACACGGTCGTTTCGACCAACGCGGAGATCATCCCCGCGGCTGACCCGCGGGCGCTCAGCCTGCCGCAGGCGACCCTGTTTCCGATCCCTCCGGAGATCAAGGAATTCGCCGTCCGCGACGACGTCGCCGGTACCGATGGCCGGGGCAATCTCGCACAGCAGCGGTTGGCCCGGCGGTCGGTCAGCGAACTCGATGAAACGATCGCGCGCAACTTCGAGGTCTACCTCCGATCGAATTTCAAATACTCGCTGGACCTGTCCGACGTCCGCCAGCGCGACGACCGCTCGCCGCTGGTCAGCTTCATTACCGAGGTGAAGAAAGGCCACTGCGAGCGCTTCGCCGGTGCGATGGTGCTGATGTGCCAGAGCGTCGGCATGAAGGCCCGCATGGTCAGCGGCTTTAAGTGTGACGAATTCAATACCCTCGGCGGCTATTACGTCGTGCGGCAAAGCCACGCCCACGCCTGGGTGGAGGTCCTGACCAACGCCGGCTGGGAGCGGTTTGATCCGACGTCTTCTACCGAGGCTAACGCTGCATCGCGATCGCTGACGCTTTGGCAGCGGATGCGGGCGGCGATGAACTTCCTCGAATACAAATGGGGCAACGCCGTCGTGAATTACGACGCCGAATCCCGCTCCAACATTATTCAAAACACCGAAAGCCAGCTCAGCAGCACGGCCGTCAACACGGCCGGCTGGATGCAGGACCTCCGCGATCGCATCAGCGCCACGATCAACGATTATCTGAAGATCGAAAACTTCTTCTCCGTCCTCACCACCATGATCGCCGGGGTTATTCTGGTGCTGGTGCTGGTGGTGATTGTGATCGTGGCACTGCGCTTGCGGCTGTACCGGCGTGCCCGGCGCATCGGGCTGAACACGCTGTCCAACAACGACCAACGCCGCCTCGCGAAGCAGTTGGCCTTCTATGATCAGATGCTACAGGCGCTTGAGCGCCGAGATATCACCCGGCCTCCCCACCTGACACCACGCGAATTCGGTGCCAGCGTCGGTTTCCTGCCGGCCGAGGTGTTTGACATCGTCCAGCGGCTGACGCGCATCTTCTATCGCATCCGCTATGGCGAGGCCGAATTGCAGCCGGCCCAGCAGAAGCGGCTGGTGCGGAGTGTCGAGCGGATCGAAGCCGTGCTCGGGCCGACGATTTAGCCCGTCCGCCGCGAAGGCCTCGACCTTTCGATTCACCGGCCTTTCAATTCTTTGATCGCGCCTTACGCCTCTCGGGCAACGCCTTTATCCTTTGGCCATGCAAGCTTTCATCCTCAGCGTCGGCGACGAGCTCGCGCTTGGTCAGACGATCGATACCAATAGCGCCTGGATCAGCCAGCAACTAGCCGCCGTGGGCTGCGATATTCTCGGCCATCAGACGATCGGCGACAGCCAGGCGATGATCGAAACGTCGATCAAGCACTGGGCCGCACAGACCGACGTGCTGATCATCAGCGGCGGCATCGGGCCGACGGAGGATGATCTCACCCGCCAATCGCTCGCGGCTGTTCTGGGCACGGGTTTGGAACGCAACGAAGCGTGGCTCGCCCACATGACCGCTCACTTCACCAGCCGCGGCCGGACGATGCCTGAGCGGAACGTGGTGCAGGCGATGATCCCGCGCGGCGCGACGATGATCTGGAACACCGCCGGCACGGCCGCCGGCATCCGGGCGACACTCGGCAAGTGCGAAGTCTTCTCCACGCCCGGCGTGCCGCGTGAAATGAAAACGATGTTCACGCGCGACGTGCTGCCGTGGGTGGCCGAACGCAGCGGCGGGGCGGTCATCCTTCAAACCAAGCTCCACACCTTCGGCCTCGGCGAAAGCGCGATCGGCGAAAAGCTCGGCGCGCTCATGGACCGCAGCCGCAACCCGAGCGTCGGCACGACGGTCGCGAATGGATTGGTTTCGTTGCGGGTGAATGCCCGCTGTTCAAATTTGGCCGAGGGGCAGAAGCAGCTCGATGAAACGGTGGTCGCGTGCCGTGCCGCCATCGGCGACATGATCTTCGGGCAAGGTGAAGACACGCTGGAAAGTGTCGTGCTGGGCCTGCTGGGTGCGAAAGAGAAGCCGATCACCGTCGCTACGGCCGAAAGCTGCACCGGCGGCTGGCTGGCCAAGATGCTGACCGATCTGCCCGGCAGCAGTCGTTATTTCCAGCAAGGCTGGGTGACGTACACGAACGAAAGCAAGATGGCCCAGCTCGGCGTGAAGGAAGAAACGCTGGCCACCCACGGCGCGGTCAGCCAGCCCACGGTCGCCGAGATGGCCGTCGGCGCGCGGCAGCGGGCTGGCACCGATTACGCCCTCAGCATCAGCGGCATCGCTGGCCCCGATGGCGGCACGCCCGACAAGCCCGTCGGCACCGTCTGCTTCGGCCTCGCCCACGCCGGCGGCGTCGTCACCCGCACCTTTGGCATGTTCGGCGATCGCGACATGGTCCGCGACCGCAGCGCGAAGATGGCCCTGACGATGCTGCGATTTCACCTGCTGGGAAAACCGCTGCCGTTCTGAGCTATTATTGCGGCATGGACTATCGACTCCTCGGCCGTAGCGGCTTTTCCGTTCCTGTTCTGACCCTCGGCACCGGCACGTTCGGCGGGACAGGCGAGTTCTTCAAAGGCTTCGGCAGCAGCGATGTCGCCGAGGCCACGCGCCTGGTGGACGTCTGTCTCGATGCCGGCCTCACGATGTTTGATTCCGCCGACGTTTATTCCGCGGGCAATGCCGAATCCATTCTCGGCGCGGCCATCAAAGGCCGGCGCGACAAAGTCCTGATCAGCACCAAGGGCACGTTCCGTCACGGCGGCGGGGCGAACGCCGTCGGCTCCTCGCGGTTCAATCTGATCAACTCCGTCGAGGCCAGCCTAAAGCGCCTCGGCACCGATTACATCGACCTCTATCAGCTTCATGCGTTCGACGCGAAGACGCCCGTGGAAGAAACGCTGGCCACGCTGGACGAGCTCGTGAAGGCGGGGAAGATTCGGTACATCGGCTGCTCGAATTTCTCCGGCTGGCACCTGATGAAGTCGCTGAGCGTGTCGGAACGCTACGGCTGGTCGCGCTACGTAGCCCACCAGGCTTACTACTCCATGATCGGCCGCGACTATGAATGGGAACTGATGCCGCTGGGCGTGGATCAAGGCGTCGGCACCGTCGTCTGGAGCCCGCTCGGCTGGGGCCGGCTGACCGGGAAGATCCGTCGCGGCCAGCCCGCCCCGGCGAACAGCCGCATGAGCAGCAAGGCCGGCGAGGCCGCGCCGCTGATCCCCGACGAATACCTTTACACCGTGGTGGACGCCCTCGACGCAGTCGCCCAGGAAACCGGCAAAACCATTCCGCAGATCGCCCTCAACTGGCTGCTCACCCGGCCGACGGTCAGCAGCGTCATCATCGGGGCCCGGAACGAAGAACAGCTCAAGCAGAACCTCGGGGCCGTCGGCTGGACGCTGTCGTCGGAGCAGATTCAGAAGCTGGATGCTGCCAGCGAACGCCCCATGGCTTACCCCTATTGGCACCAGCAGATGAACTTCGCAGAACGGAATCCGAAGCCCATTTAGCCCCCAAAACCGTCGCTGGGGGCTGCTGTCAGTCTGACAGTCGCCCCGGCCGGGGGTGTCAGCTTTGGCAGAATCCCGCCCGCCGGCCGCATTCCAGGCGCGGCATAACTCCATTTGCAAGATAGATTTGCGCCGACTTGGCCGCCTCGCCGTTCTGGTACGCGGCTTGATATAAACGGTCTGAACCGACCGCGGGCGTTCCGCGAAAGTTGACCCTATGGACAACCATCGACTCACCGTTCTGCTCGCCAATGAACAGGAAGACTGGCACCGCACGGTGCGTGGTCTTCTTGAGCCGCAGGGCGTTCGTACGGTGTCGGTCCGCAGTGGCCGGGAAGCGTTGGAGGCCGTCCAGCGGGATGAAATCCACGCCGCCGTGCTCGATACCGGCATGCCCCAGCTCGGCGGCATGCAGGTCGTCAAGCTCTTCGGCCAGACCGAAAAAGCGCCGCCGTCCATCCTGCTGGCCGATCATCTGACCGACCAGCTCATGCACGAGGCGTTGCAACTCAAAGTCTTTTCCGTGCTCAGCAAGCCGGTCGATTTTAACCTGCTGCTCGACAGCCTCGCCCGGCTGGTCAAGCGGCGCTACAAAGACCGCTGGCCGAGCCAGTTGAATCAGTAACCCGAAGTAACCGTCATCGGCCTCCTTCCCGTCCTTCGCGGGGGCTTTTGACTCTGAAGTGATTGACGAAGGACGGAACGATCGACTCGAAAGCGTTGGAGAACATTATGGCAACGAAGCTTCGTCCCCTCGGCGGCAATATCCTCGTGAAGCGCGTGGAAGCCGAAACCAAAACCAAGTCCGGCATCGTCCTCCCCGACAGCGCCAAGGAAAAGCCCAAGCGCGGCACCATCCTCGCCATCGGCGACGGCAAGCGCCTCGACAACGGCGAACTCCAGAAGTTCACCGTCAAGAAGGGCGACGAAGTCCTCTTCACCAGCTACGCCGGCACCGAACTGAAAATCGACGGCGAAGAAGTCCTGATCATGTCGGAAGACGACGTGCTCGCTGTCGTTGAGTAACTCTCGCGGGGCACCGTCATGTTCGATGCAGTGCGATACATCTACTTCACGAACGACATGAAGGGCATGGCCGCGTTTTATCGCGATGTGCTCGGCATGAAAGTGAAGCCGGCTCGCCAAGGCATGCAGTACGACGAGAAAGATTTTCTCCAACTGCAGGCCGGCGCGTTCGAGATCGCATTGCACCGCGCGGGCAAGCCCGGCCTCGATGGCCGCAATCGCAATAAGCTCGTCTTCCATTGTGAAGACGTCGCCGCCGAGCGAGAGCGTCTTATCGATAAGGGCGTGAAATTCGGCAAGTTCGCCCCGACCGCTGGTCAGAAACTGGTTCTGGCCGATTTCAAAGATCCCGACGGCAATACCCTGCAACTGAGCAATCGCTAACACAAACAAACCGGAGTAATTCAATGGCTGCTAAGCAAATTAAATTCGATCAGGAAGCCCGCGAGGCTATCCGTCGCGGCGTCAGCAAGCTCGCCCGCGCTGTCAAAGTCACCCTCGGCCCGTCGGGTCGTAACGTCGTCCTCGAAAAATCCTTCGGCTCGCCCACCGTCACCAAGGACGGCGTGACCGTCGCCAAGGAAATTGAGCTGGAAGACCCATACGAAAACATGGGCGCGCAGATGGTGAAGGAAGTCGCCGATAAGACGTCGAAGGTCGCCGGCGACGGCACCACGACCGCCACGGTGTATGCCGAAGCCATCTACTCGGAAGGCCTCAAGCACGTCGGCTCGGGCGCCAACAGCACCCA
>JAQGHK010000277.1 GCA_028288875.1 Phycisphaerales bacterium
GTTGCGCGGCGCTACGGATAACAATCGGTTGGTGTTGCATGACGACAAGTCATGCGTCAAACGGCGGCGGACGGGCTAATTCAAATTCAAGAATTCACCAACGGCGGCACGACCGGTACCCGTAACAACTCTTCGGCCTTCTGCAGCACCAACGAGGGGGTCAGGCGGGTCATGCAGCGGTGGTCCAGGGGGCACGTTTTGAGCTGGCACGGGCCGCAATGCACCTTGATCTGGCAGATACGCTCTTTGGCATAATAAATGTCGGTCCACTCCGGATGGGTGGGGCCGAAAATGCTGACGACAGGCACGTCAAACGCGGCAGCGATGTGACGCGGGCCGGTGTCGTTGGTAATCATCAGATCACACCGGCGGACGACTTCCTTAAGCGCCCCCAGCGACATGCCGGCCTTGGCGAGATCGACTGCCGGCACTTTCAGGTGTGAGAACAGTTCGTCGACGATTCGCCGTTCTTTCGGGGCACTGCTGACGAGAATCGTTGCGCCATAGGCTTCGACCAGTCGCTCAGCCACCTCGGCGTAATAAGCGGGCGGCCAGCACTTACTAGCGCCGTAATTCGCGCCGGGATTGAGCAGAATCCACGGCCGTTTTTCCGGCACGTTGGCGCGGGCGAGCACAGCGTCGGCTTCGCGGCGCTCGGCGTCGGTGACGAAGAGCGCCATCGTCAGATCGCGGTCGGTCGCGCCGAGGTACGACGCCAGGCCGAGATAGTATTTGATGATCGGCGAGGGGATGAATTTCCCGTTTTCCTTCGCCGGGAGCAGCTTGTCCGAGAGCAAGAAACCGCGGCCATCGCGGTCGTACCCGACAATGCGCTTGATGCGCGCCATCTTGCAGATCAGCGCGGCCTTAAAGCTGCCGGGCAGCAGGATCGCCATATCGAACCGCCGCAATCGCAGCTTGGCGGCGAGCCCCAGGAACTGCGTCCGGCCAGCTTTTTTCTTCGTTTTTCCGGTCCGATAGGTGATCAGCCGGTCCGCCCAGGGCATGCCGGTGTACATCGGCTTTACGTAGCGCTTGATCAGGTAACTGATCTGCGCGTCCGGGAATCGATGGCGAATGGCACGTAGCGCCGGCGTTGCCATTGCGGCATCACCGACCCAAGACGGTTGAACGACCAAAATACGCTGCGGATCGGCCATGGGAGAGGCGAGTATAACCGCTGGAACCGGTGGAGTGGCAACGTGGCTTTGGGCGGGAAATTTCCGAAACAATCTGGGGCAGGCGGCGACGCTTAGAGCGTCGCCTTCGTATAAGCCGGGGCCCGCACGCTGATTGTGCACCGATTCTTCCCAGCCGGCCGATAAGTCAGGATTCACGGAGTAAATTGTTCCATGCCGACCCGCCCCCGTCCCCGCAAAGCGTCACGTAGCCGTTCGACCCCAATTGAATCGCTGGAAACTCGCGTTTTGTGTGCCCGCACGCCCGCCGACGTGCGGCCGGAGTCGCTGGGGCGGGCGTTTGACCTGACGGAACGGACCGATTTGCTGGCCCGGCTGGGCAATCTGCCGGCCGCTACTTACACCAGCCTTTCCCGGGACATTAAACGCGGCAGCGCGGCGGACTTCGATGCGCACCTGCTGTTTTACATGCGCAACCGCACCAGCGCGACGTATTACTTCAATTCCGACGATGCCGGCTCCGTCGCCAGCTATGTGAAGGCCCACTTCAGCACGGCCGGCCAGTTGAGCACTGCGAACGCGGTCACAGACAATCGGCTATTCCCAGACCAGAGCGCGGCCACCAGCTATACGGTCCAGTTGCCCAATGCCATCAACTGGAACGACGCCACCAAGAGCACCAATCCCGAATACATCGTCGCCCTCAATCGCCAGGACTGGTGGGTGGACCTCGGCCAAAGCTATCGCTATACGGGCGACAGCAAATATATCGAAGAGCTGAAATACGAACTGGCCGGCTGGTCGCAGCAGAACCCAACGTTCACGCTGCCCGCCAAGGTCGGCCTCTACACCAGCTACGGCCTGAACGTGGGATTACGCGTCGACGCGTGGATGATGACCTACTTCAGCGTCCTGCAAAGCAGCGGCTGGACCGGGGCCGCCAACTCACTGATGCTTTACAAGCTGGTGCAGCAGGGCGACGTGCTGAACACGGTAGCCATCAACACCACGGACTTCAGCAGCAACCGCAGCGTCATCATCGGCAAGGGCGAACAGCTCATCGGTGAAGTACTGCCCGAGATCAACACTGCGGCGCGCTGGGAAGACACCGGCCGCAAGATGGTGTTCACCTCGATGGCCGCCCAGTTCTACGCCGATGGCTCGCACCGCGAACAATCGCCCGGTTACGCGCTGAACGTACTGGACGATCTGGTGGAAGACCGCCAGCTCGACAAGATCAACGGCGTCGACTGGTCGACGCAGCAGCTCTCCGTGCTGACGAATTCGGTCGATGCACTCTGGCAGCAGCTCTCGCCGGACGGCAACCGGCCGGCCATCGGCGATACCTACCGCCTCAGCGGTGCGGGCAACTTCACCAAGGCCGCCGAGGTGCTGGGCGTGACGCGCTGGCCGGAAGGTAAGGCGAGCACGCGCGATGTGTACATCCTCGGCACCGACGCTGCCGCCCGGCATTTGCACGACAGCGTGCCGGATCTTGGCGTGCGTGGCACGAGCTATGCGCTGCCCGACAGCGGCAACTTCATCATGCGCAGCAGCAACAGTGTTGGCGCGCGGCAGATCAATTTCACCGCCGGACCCAAGGGCGGCGTGCACGGCCATTACGATTACATGGGCTTTGAGCTCTTCGGGTACGGCACGCCACTGATCGCCGATCCCGGTCCGTACATCTACGACACCTCGGCGAATCGCGATTACGTCGTCAGTGCCGCCGCGCACAACACCATCAGCGTGCCCGGCGTGAACCCTGCCGATCTGGAAAACAACAACGACATCCTCACCAGCGGCCTGCAAAGCGTCGCCGGCGGGACGATGATTTCCGCCAGCTATAACGGCTACAACTTCCTCCCCGGCCAGCCAACGCTCAGCCGCAGCCTGTGGTTCGACGGCAATAACACCATTGTCATCGTCGATTTCATGAGCGCCGCCGCGGCCACGAATATCTCTACCGGCTTCACGCTCGAAGGCCAGAACACCAGCCGCGACTTGGCCGCGGGCACGATCTACACCCGCAATCCCAGCAGCGGCGGCAACGTGCGCATCCAGTCGCTGATGACCAGTAAGCAGTCCGCGACCGTCAAGACGGCCGGTATCTTCACCAGCGATCTTCCGAGCCAGCTGACCAACCCCGCTACGCGTTACAACGTGGAGCAGAGCAAGGCGACGTTCGCCGTCTTTGCGACCGTCATCACCGCCTACGACGACTCGGCGGCTACTGCGACGAACAACGTCAGTTGGCAGCGTGTGCCGACCAAGGCCGGGCAGACGGCCATTCTGAACGTCAACGGCACGCCGATCACGTTCGCCGGCCCGCAGTTCGCGCAGGTCGGCGCGAATGGCCAAACCCGCGGCACGTTCAATGACGTGGCCTACGACAGCACCGGCCGCCTGCACATGGTGTTCTATGATCGTGATTCGCGCACGCTGAAGTACTCAGTGCGGAACACCAAGGGCGTGTGGAGCGCCATCCAGACCGTCGATGGCCAGCAGGACGTGGGTTACAGCCCGTCGCTGGTGATCGATTCAAATAATCTCCCGCACGTGGCCTACCAAGACGCCGGCAACGGCGACCTTCGCTATGCCTACATCTCGGCAAGCACCAATTCCTGGGTCGTGCAGACGGTCGATGTGAAGGGCAGCACGGGCGCGTATCCTTCTCTGCAACTGTCGCGTAGCGGCGGGGCGATTATCGCGTACTACAACAAGACCAACGGTGATCTGCGCCTGGCCACCAGCGGCACGAACGGCTTCAACATCAGCACGATCGACAGCACCGGCGATGTTGGCCGATTCGTCAGCCTGCAGGTCGACCCGAATCGCCCGACCGCCAGCAAGGTGGCCGTGGCGTATGAAGATACGACGACGGGGGGCTACAAGTACGCCATCCAGGCGGGCAGCGGCTACAAGTTCGAGACGATCGATAACACGACGAAGAATGCCGGCGGCTACGTGTCGATGAAGTTCTACTCGCCCAGCAAAGGCCTATTCGAGCCGGCGGTCAGCTACTACGACGCGGACGGCGGCCATCTGAAATACGCAGTCCGCAGCGCCGGTGTCTGGACGGCCACCACGCTGACGGCGAAAAAGCGGCAAGGCCTGTACAGCAAGCTGTCGATCGTGAACAACCAGCCGCGCATCTTCTTCTTCGACGGCACGAACAACGACGCGCTGCTACTCACCGGCAGCAAAGTGCTCAACGGCCGATGGACGATGGCTAAGCTTGCCGAAGGTGGCCGCGAGATTCATTACGCGGATTACAACGGGCGCTTCGCCTTCACCACGCTGGATGAATCGACAGGCTTCCTCACCGTCGGCACGGCCTGAAGCTGAGCGTGCAGCGCCACGAACGCGTCGATCAGCCTGGCTTCGATTTCTTCCGCCGTGGCGTTCGGTGCGATCATCTCGCCGAACGCCACGGCGTATTTCGTTCGCCGCAGCGGCAGCCAACTGGCGAACCGGCTGTAACGTTCTGAGCCGATGATCACGCACGGAATAATCGGCACGTCCGCCAGCACCGCGATCCGGCCGATGCCCGATCGAATTTTCCGCGAATGAATGACGGACGCCTCGCCGACACGAAAGCCGGCTTCAGGAAACATGCCGATCACGCGGCCGCGGGATAGCCGATCGAGGATCGTACGCACCGCCGGCGAATCCGGCCGGGAACGCTCAAGCGGGAAGGCGTTCATATTGCCGTAAAGCCATGCCGTGAATCGATTGCGGAAGACTTCGGTGATGCTGACGAAATCAATTCGCCGCCGACAGTGGAGCATCAGAATTGGAACGTCGTACGGGCTGGTATGGTTGGCCGCAAGAATAAAAGCGCCGGGCCGCGCGGTGGCGGCGGCGTTCAGCACCGTCGGCCGACTGCTGGTCCAGAAGGCGGGGCGGCCGAGGACCAAGAGCGTGCGGTAGAACGCGTCGCTCATGCGCGGCCGCCGGCGAAGCGCTCGGCCTCTTGGTTTAACTCGATGAACGCATTCGCGAGCTCGGCCGTAAGCGCCTTACGGCGCTCACGCCGGTCAACGCGGTCGCGCAGTGATGACGGCCAGATCGCCGGGCCGACGATCGTGCAAATCGTCGTGCGATTGCCGGGGACAAACGGTTGGACCGCGTGCATTTTGTCGATGCCCAGCATCACCACCGGCACAATCGGCACGCCCGCCCGCTCGGCCAACAGGCAGACGCCGCCCTTGATCGGCCCGCCGCGGATGGCTTGCTGCGGTCCATGCGTTCGCCCGCCTTCGGGGAAAATGCCGACGATCTGATCGTTGGCTAATCGCCGGAGGCTTTCGCGCATCGTGCTTACGGGAACGCCGAAGCGATCGACCGGGATCGCCCCCACTTTCCGCAGCACCGCCGCGGCCCACCAGCGGCGATAGAATTCCAAACGCGCGACCCATTGCACGGGCCGGGCCATCGACGCGCACAGGAGCACCGGTTCCAGATGGCCAATGTGGGTGCACGCCATCAGGTAAGGCCCTGGGCGGCAAAGCCGCTGGCCATGAATGATGCGGTGGTGCACGAACATACACCCGATATGGCGGGCGATGCCTCGGCCGATGGCGTACGACGCGCGGTGCATGGAGCGGTATGCTACAACAGCGC
>JAQGHK010000243.1 GCA_028288875.1 Phycisphaerales bacterium
CCGACGACGCCAATGTCCCGCGCGCCGTCAATAACAACCAGCCCGTGATGGCGATGGCGTTCAACTTCGGCACCGTCAGCGGGGCCCATATCCAACAGCACGTGATCGTCGCCTACGACGAGATCAAGGCGATCAATTACTTCGGCGAAGCGCTTTCCCCCTACTGGGCGCGCAACGGCACGACGTTCAACCAGATGATGGCCACGGCGTCGAACAACTACGCCACGTACGTCACGAAGACGGCCGCATTTGACACGCAGTTGATGACCGACATGACCACCGAGGGCGGCGCGAACTACGCCCAGATCGGCGCGCTCGCCTACCGCCAGACCTTCACCGCCACCGGCCTGGCCGCCGATCCGAGCGGGCAGCTCTTGGCGTTCCCGAAAGAAAACAGCAGCAACGGCGACGTCAGCACCGTCGACGTGCTGTATCCAATGTTCCCGCAGTTGCTGCTCTTCAGCCCGACGGTCGCCAAGGCGTCGCTGCAGCCGGTGATGGATTATGCCAATTCCAGCCTCTGGCACTTCGATAACGCGCCGCATGACCTGGGCACGTATCCGCTGGTGCTCGGCCGACCCGATGGCGGTGAGGAAATGCCGGTCGAAGAGACGGCAAACATGCTGATTATGCTCGACGGCATCGCTAAGGCCGAGGGCAGCAGCGAGTATGCCGACCAGTTCTGGCCGCTGATCAGCAAGTGGGCGAATTTTCTGAAACCGTACGCCAACACGCCCGGCCTGCAGCTCACGACCGACGATTTCCTCGGCGTCATCACTAACAGTACGAACCTGGCCGTCAAAGCGATCATCGGCCTAGGCGCTTTTGCCGACCTCGCCCGCCGTCATGGCGACACGGCCACGGCCAACAGCTACACCGCCATCGCGCAGGCCGACGTCACGCACTGGATGAATCAATCGATCTCCAGCGACGGCACGCACTGGCTGCTCAGCTACGGGCAGCAAGGCAGCGGGGCGCAGATGTACAACCTGGTGTTCGACCAGATTCTCGGCACGAATCTCTTTCCGGCCTCGGTCGCGGCGAAAGACATCGCTTACGACAAAACGGTCCTCACACCGCTCGGCGTGCCAATCCGGTCGACCACGAATATCGTGGGCATCGATTGGTCGATCTGGGATGCTTCGCTGGCCACCAACGCGGCGGACTTCCAGACGCTGATCACGCCGATCTACACCTACCTCAACACCACCGGCACCCGCGTGCCGATGCGGGACAAGTACGATACCTCCAACCTCAACGGGGGCTTGTTCCAAGCCCGCAGCGTCGTCGGCGGCGTATTCGCCAAGATGCTGACCGACCCGGCCATGTGGTCGAAATATTCCAGCCAGGATACGAACGTGCTGGGCCCGTACGCGGGCTTCCCGGTGACAACGGCCGTTGTTCCGTCGGGCAATGAGTCGCCTCAGACGTGGCGGTTTACGACGGTCACGCCGCCGGGCAACTTCATGGTGCCCGGCTTCAACGATTCCGCCTGGGCCAGCGGCCAGAGCGGCTTCGGCACAGCCATCACGCCGAACCTCATCGTCAACACGGTCTGGAATTCGCCCGACATCTGGATGCGTCGCAAGTTCACCATGCCGGCCGGCACGTTTTCGAACCTGCAGTTCGAAGTGTTCCACGACGAAGACGTCGAGATCTACGTCAACGGCCTTCTCGCCGCGACGGATAGCGGCTACACGACGGGCTACACCACCCTGCCGATCACCGATCTTCAGTCGCGCCTGCAGTTGGTCGCCGGCAAGACGATCACGCTGGCCGTCCACTGCCACCAGACGACCGGCGGGCAAGGAGTGGATGTCGGACTGGTGACGGTGCAGCCGGGCGTGCGGTAACGCCGTCAGCCGACCGCGAGTAAGCTGGAACGCAGATGATCCAAAACGTAATCGTGCTGGGCGGCGGCAGTGCAGGGTTGATGGCGGCGCTGGCGCTGAAGAAGAAGATTCCACAGCTGAATATCCGCGTCGTCCGCAGTCCAGACATTGGCGTCATCGGCGTGGGCGAAAGCACCACGCCGCAGTTCCCGCAGTTTCTGTTCGAATACCTCGGGCTCAACCGAAAGCTGTTTTACGAGCGGGCCAATCCGACATGGAAGACCGGCATTCACTTCCTGTGGGGGCCGCGCGATTGTTTCGAATTCGCCTTCGATCTGCAGCTCGACGGCCAGTGGAGCGATCTGCCGCGCAGCAATGCTTATTACTGCGATCACGAGTTTAAAAACGTCAACCTCAACGCCGCGCTCATGCTGCAGGGCAAAGCTTTTGAAGCCCAGCCCAATGGCGGTGGCCCGGTCGTCGGCGGATTTGCGGCGTTCCACTTGTTCAACCCGACGCTGGTGAAGGCCCTGGAACAGTTCGGCGCCGAACGCGGCGTGGAATTCATCGATGCCAAGCTCACCGGCGTGAATCTCGGTGAGGCCGGCGTGACATCGATCGTGCTGGAAGACGGCCGAACGCTGGAGGCCGATTTCTTCGTCGATGCCAGCGGCTTCCGCTCCGAACTGCT
>JAQGHK010000355.1 GCA_028288875.1 Phycisphaerales bacterium
ACCGGGAGAGGGAACACGCAGTCCCCGCTGTGCGAAGGGCCGCTCGACTGTAAGCCCGCATTTGTGGCCTAGAGCGACGCCAGCCCTTGCCGGATCGCATATTTCGTCAGGTCGGCGACGTTGTCCAGCTTCAGCTTTTCCATCAGGTTTCGCCGGTGCGTTTCGATGGTCTTGACGCTGACGTTCAGCATCGTGGCCGCCTGCTTGGTGCTTTTGCCCTCGGCCACCAGTTGCAGCACTTCGCGTTCGCGCGGCGACAGCTCGGTGAACACCGACGCGCGGCCGTCGCCGTCGGCGCGGATGAAGTCATTCACCATCACGCCCAGCACCGGCGGGCTGAGGTAGACTTCGCCTTTCAGCACGGCATGGATGGCACTCGTCAGCTCATCGACGGCCGAGTCTTTCAGCACGTAGCCGCAGGCGCCGGCGCGGAGCATTTCGTGGGCGAGTTCCGGGTGAAAGTGCCCGGTGAGGCCGTTCACTTTCGTGCCGGGATTTTCGGCCAGGATCTGGCGGGTCGCTTCGATGCCGTTGAGATCGGGCATGCGGACGTCCATCACCACGACGGCGGGCATCAGTTCCCCGGCCAGCTTCACCGCGGTCCGGCCGTCTTCGGCTTCACCGATCACGTCGAACTGGGAATCCTTACACAGCAGCGAGCGCAGCCCCTGCCGGATCATGCGATGGTCATCGGCTAACAAAATGGTAATCGGCATCGACGTGTCCTTGCGGGCCGGTGGCCCTTCCTGCCTATGCCTTATACCGCGCATCGCATCAGATGGCTCATAGAATACGAATTGGCAACTGCTTAGCGTTCGGCTTTCCATTCACCGATGCACCGCGGCGAAGCCGATGGCCGCGGCCGGACGTTATTCAAAAATTGCCGTAGATTGCGCTGTTTTCGTCCGACCGATTCCAGGCATCATTGGCGTGGCCGGTGTAAGCGGCGCTCACCGTGTAGCCCACGCGGCGGGCGGTGATGGGCATCAGCGGCTGATACCAGACCAAGTGCGGCTGCGAGCAGCAGGCGGCGTCGGGCATGGCCTGCACCTTCATCGTCGCGAAGCCCGCGGCTGTCATCTGGTATTCATCCGCGTCGTGGCGAAAGGTGACGGCCTCACGGCGGACCGTGCCGACTTGGCCGAGCTGATCGCCGACTTTGGATTTCGCCCAGGCGACGGCGGCGGTGGCCTGCTGATCGGTGCTGGCGTCGACGACGAATTCGCTCTTGCGCGCCGCGCCGGCCTCGGCCAGGTTGTCGTCACAGACGACGGCCGCCACCAGCTTCACGCCGGCCAGGTCGACGCCATTGAACGCCCCGCCGCTGATCCGCCACGCCAGCACGGCCGACCGGCCTTCGGTGACGCGCTCACCGTTGTAGTGACACGCCCCGGCGAACACGCTGGCGGTACGGGCTTCGACATAATCGCCACGGACGGGAGAGGCCACCGATGATGTAACAGATGACGGCGTGGCCGACTGCGGCGCCGCAGGTGTCGCCGGCGATGCCGCGCCGACGAACGGAAGCATCGCCAAGATCAGCGTGAGGGAGAGGGATTTTTTCGTCATGAGATCACCTTCAGGTTACGTTCCGCATTCCAACGGATGAAGCGGTCAATTATGACAGTTTGTCGCCCGCGTAGCCGCGAGCTCGCTCGCGATCTTTTTCCGGGCCCGACAACGCTTTCCGGACCCACTACGCGAGCAAGCTCGCGGCTACGCGACAGATCAAGTGCTCGCGCCGTCGATCGTGTCTTCTGCAGTGGGCAACGCGGGCGTCACGCCAACCCCTGCTGCTCCTCGATATCGGCAGCCAGCGCCGAGCGATAACAGCTGCGGCCGACCCGGCAATCGTCGGGGCCGACGGGATCGCCATCGGGGCCTAAGACCTGCTGAGTATGATAGCACCAGCAATAGCCGCTGGCGTCGAGATATTGCTCGCCGTCGGTGGGAATCACGTCGAGCATGAAGTAGCGCTTGGACCGCAATTCGCCGCAAAACGGCGTGTTGATGGGGGCGGAAACTGATTCGGATTCGGCAGACATAACAACTTTCAATCAAGGCAGAATACGTCGGGCAGCCCGACGCGGATTTACGCCAACTTTGTCAGCGCCCGCCGCACCAGCGTTTTGACCAGCGGCAACTTGTACCCGTTCTGGCTCAGTGGCTTAGCCCCATCGATCGCCATGTCGGCGGCTTTGGCGATGGTGGCTTCGTCGAGCGGTTTGCCCTTGAGAAAGTCGTTGACCGCTTCCAGCCGCCACGGCACCGCGGCGACGCCGCCGAGCACGACGCTCGCGGCATTCACTGTTTTATCCGCGTTCAGCCATACGACGGCCGCCACCGACGCCATGGCGAAGTCGAGGCTGGAGCGTTCCTTGAACTTCAGGTACGTCGTTTTCATGTTCATCGACGCGGGCGTGACATCGATGCGCACGGCAGTGACGATTTCATTCGGGTTCAGCACCGTTTCCTGCCACACGTTGTCGGCACTCGGCATGCGCAGGAAGCCGGTGGCCGGGACGGCGCGCGGGCCGGCCGGGCCTTGGACATGGATTTTCGCCTGCAAGGCCACCAGCAGCGGTGCGAGGTCGGACGGATGAACCATCACGCACGGGGCGTCGGTACCGAATATCGCATTGTATTTGTTCTCGCCGTCTTTGGCGTAGCAGGTGTCGCCGCCACGCTTCAGGCATTTGACGTCTTCGAGCCGGAAGTACCAACACCGGGGACGCTGGCCGAGGTTGCCGCCCATCGTGCCGAGGTTGCGGATCTGCGGCGTGGCAATGCTGTGAATTGCCTCAACTAGACCAGGCAGCAGGCGTTTGACATCGGGGTGGTTTTCGATGTCGGTCAACGTGGCGGTCGCGCCGATGGTGATGCCATTTGCGTCGGCAGTGATGTCGCCGAAGGCGGGGATCGTCTTCAGATTCACCACGCGCCCGGGCCGGCTGATGTACGCCTTCATAGTGGTGTGGAGATCCTGCCCGCCGCCAATGGGGCGGGCCGTCTCATCAAAATCGGCGACCGGTGTGCCGAGCAATTTCACGGCATCTTCGGCGGTTTTGGCATTGGCCCATTCGAAAGCTTGCATCAGAAACTCCTCGCGGCGGAACAGTTCACTGCGGAACGGCGGACTGCGGACTTGTCGTAAGTGATCGAAACGGGTGCGATTTTGATTGTGCTATTTTCAAAACGCGTTTGGCCAGCAACGCGTGGCCGGGCCAGGGGTTGGGGTGGAAAAAGGTGCGCCTGGCGCGCGGATAGATTACCCAGACCGCCGTGGGACTTATGATCGTCGCTTGCGCGGTCGCCTTGCATGACGGAGGCGATTGCGCAAGCGACATGGCGACGGTTGCGGCGACCGGTGCGGCTACGCCGCTCGGTCCCCTCTCCCGGGATGGCCGGGAGGTGCCGCAGGCACACGGGGTTAGGGTGAGGGCTTCCGACGGAAGACTTCACTGGCGGGAGTTGGGTCGGACGGTCGATCATTTTTTTCGCACTTCAAACGGACCAAACGCTCACTGCTCAACGGTCGAAGCCCTCACCTAACCGCGTGACTGCGGCACCTTCCCGCAACCGCGAGAGGGACCGGACGGCGGCATTTTCTCATCATTCAGACTACCAAGGCCCTTGCGCCCTGTCGGCCAAAAAACAGGCCATTCTGCAAATTTTCTGGCCGACACAGCCTTAGGCTTTCGACGGATACAACCCATTCAAGATCTTGTCCGGCGTGATCGGCAAATCACGCACTCTCACGCCGCATGCATTAAACACCGCATTGGCGATCGCTCCGACGCCGGGGATGTTCGCCGGCTCGGCGATGCCGATCACCGCTTGGCGCGTGTCGCCGTCGTCGATCACCGGGATCAGTTCGCCGATTTCCAGGCAGCCGGGGAGTTTGTAGTCGCCGAAGCCGGGGTTGAGCATCACGCCCAGCCGGCCGTCCATGACGCGTTGTTCGTAGAGCGCCATGCCGATGGATTGGATCATGCCGCCGTTGATCTGGCTTTCGGTGGCCAGGCGGTTGAGGATCAGACCGCCGTCCTGCACGTGGCACATTTTGACGACCTTCACGTGGCCGGTCTCGGTGTCGACTTCCACCTCGGCGAAGCTGGCCCCGTGGGCCCCGTTGCCACTCAGGCCCGGCTGCCATTTGCCCTGCACGCTTAGGCCCGCGGCGGGAACGGCCATGGCGGCCTGCTTCCAATCGAGGCTCTTGCCATTGCCGGTGACTTTGCGGCCTTCAAATTTTACGTCGTCTTCGTTCGCGCCCAGCAGCGGCGCGATCAGCTTCGCCAGGGCGAGGCGCGCGTTGTAGGCCGCGTCTTTGACGGCCGGGGCGAGGCTGGCGCTGGTGGTGCTGCCGCCGCTGGCGTTGGCGTCGCCGAGTTTGCTGTTGCCGATCTTCTCCTGCACGTCGGCCATCTCCAAGCCGAGCTCCTCGGCGACGATCGCCTTGATGTACGTGCGTGTGCCGGTGCCCAGATCCTGGCTGCCCGACTCGGCGACGACCGTACCGTCGCGATTGATGATCAGATTCACCACACACTTCGGCCCGCCGCCGCCGCCCCACGCGCCGATGCCGCAACCGAAGCCGCGCTTGATCGGGCCTTCACCCCCACCAACACTCAGTGCACCCGGCTTCATCTGCCGCTGGTTCCAGCCGATCACTTCCGCGCCTTTGGTGAGCTGGCGCGTGTGTGAATCGTTGGTGACGTTCTTCTTGCGGAACTCCACCGGGTCCATGCCGATCTTGTCGGCCAATTCGTCCATCAGGCTTTCCATGGCGAAGCTGGCCTGCGGGAAGCCGGGGGCCCGCATCGCGACGCTGGCGTCTTCATTCGTGCGGATGGGCGATTGCTCGCGGAAGGACTTCATCGCCTTGTACTGGTAAGGCTGCCCGGCGATGTTCGCCCGGCCGACGCCGGCCAGGCCGTACATGACGGCGGAGCAGGCGACCAGGATGCCGTCCTTGCTCGCGCCAGCCTTGAGCTTTTGAATGCTGCCGGGCCCGTTGCCGGCGGTGAGGAATTCGTCGCGGCGGGTGAGCATCATCTTCACCGGCACGCCCAGCTTCTTCGAGAGGTTACACGCCCACATCCCGGTGATGCCCAGGCCGAACTTGCTGCCGAAGCCGCCGCCCATGTTCTGCACGACGGCGGTGACGTTGCTCTGGTTCAGCTTCAGCGCCTTGGCGGCGTCGCCGGGGATGGTGAAGGTGCCCTGCGTACTGGCGTAAACGGTGGCCGAGTCGCCGCCCTTGTAATCGACCACGACGCCGTGCGTTTCAAGGCAGGCGTGGTGCATGATGCGCGTGCGGTATTCGACATCCACAATCGCGTCGCAATCGGCGAATGCGGCGTTCACTTCGTCGGCGTTGCCTTGGCTCTGCTTGGCGCGCGGATCATTCGGGAAAATCTGCGGGGCGCCGTCTTTGAGCGCGTCTTCGGCCACGACCACGAACGGCAGCACTTCGTATTCGACCTTCACGGCGCGGATGCCGTCTTCGGCGGCTTCACGCGTTGTGGCGGCGACGGCGCAGATCGGCTCGCCCTCGTACCGCACGGCCTTGCCGAACGGCATGACAGCCGTCACGCCGGGAATCTTTTCGGCGGCGGAGGTATCGATTGATTTGATATTCGCCCGCGCGTGCGGCGAGGTGACGAATCGGCCGAACTGCATGCCGGGCAGGCGCACGTCGTAGGTGTAGATGGCGGTGCCGGTGGTCTTGGCGGGGCCGTCGGCGCGCGGGAGACGCGTGTTCAGCAGGCGGTGGCTGTCATTAGCCCCCCAGGTCGGGCCGGCGACGTCATCGACTTCGATCTCGATCTCCGTCGGCACGCCGTTGACGACCTTCTGGCTTTTGATCTTTTTCTTCTTCGGGCCGGCGGCTTGGGTGGTTGGCTGCGTGGTGGGCATAACGGTCTCCAAATCAGTCGGCTTCTTGTCCCCTCTCCCGGTATTGCCGGGAGAGGGTGAGGGTGAGGGCTTTGAGCGTCAGGTCGCTCAACTTGCTACTCGCTCTCACCCCGCCCATGCGTGCATGAGCGGGGAACAGACTACGCCTATCTACTAGACTTTTTTCATCGCTTTCGCGGCGGCTTCGGCGGCATCAAACACATGTGGGAAGGTGCCGCAGCGGCAGAAATTGCCCTTGCACCCTTCCTGGATCTGATCACGTGTCGGATTGGGGTTCTGGTTCAGCAGGCTGGTCACGCTGGTGACAAAGCCGCTGGTGCAGAAGCCGCA
>JAQGHK010000365.1 GCA_028288875.1 Phycisphaerales bacterium
TGAACTGAAAGCCCGTCTCCAGCGGTTGGCCGGTGTCGCTGACTGCACCGGCGGCAGCGAGCGAAAGGTCATAAATTCCATCCGGCAGTGAGCCCGCGACGGTGAATTGCGGCGCGAAGGCTAGCGCATACGTCATTCGATCGCCGGACGGATTCGAAACACTCAGGCCGATCGCCTGGCCATCGCTCCGGCGAATGAGTGACAGGCTGCTCGTGTTGAGATTGACCGGCGCCGAAAACTGCAAACCCACGTCAGTCACCATCGAGCGCTGCGCTTGCCCGCCGTTGACCGTCACGACTTGCACGGCAGGTGGGGTGGCCGTCGTCTGGGCGGAAGCGATGTTTGTATAGGCCGATCCACCCGTCGCGTTTCCGGCGCGAACACGGAACCAGTATCGGGTAAGCGCGGCGAGGCCAGTGACATCATACGAAGTTGCATTGCCCAAGGCCGACGCGACCTGCGTCCAGCTTACACCGTCTGTACTGCGCTCGATCGTAAAACCTGTTTCAGACGCTGCGTTGTCGGTCCAGTTCAAGGCGACTGCGTTGCTCCTGATGTTGCTGGTGGCAGCGAATGACGGCGGCGCAGGCACCGCAGGCGGCCCGCCAGCGATGTCGCCGTAGATGATTCCCCGACCATTCGTTCCTAGATAAATCCGCCCATACACGCGCGGATCGGCTTGGATGACACTGAGATTGCCGTACTGATGCGCGTCGTCGTTTACCTGCGTCCAGGTCGCACCGCGATCGTCCGAGCGGAACACGCCGACCACGCCGCTGACGGTGCCGGCGACGTAAAGACTGGCCACCGTGCCCGTCGGCGACGGCGCGCCGACGCCGACCTGATAGCCGGTTGTTACCGCAGCCGCGTTGACGCGACTCCACGTCGCGCCACCATCGGCCGATTGCCACAGGCCGTTACCGTAGGTGCTGGCATAGAGCTGGCCCTTGGCGCCAGGTGTCGCGCGAACGGACGTCGGGCTGCCGCCGCCGGCGCTGGTGGTCTGGCGGGCGAACGTCGTACCGCCGTCGGTGCTACGCCAGACGGTGGAGCCGCCGTAGGCGTACAGCGTCATCGGGTTGACTAAGTCGGCCGTGACGACGGTGCCGTCCATCGTGCCGGCGTTGGCTGCAGACGGCTGCCAGGCGCTCCACGTCGACCCGCTGCGCACGGCGAACGACACCGGCGCAGCGCCGGCCGGATCCCACACCGCCCGCGTGCCGTCGGCGGAAATGGCGATGCTGCCGCCGCCCGTCGCATTTGCCGGCGCGGTGCCGAAGTACGCCCAGTTGATACCGTTATCGAGCGAGTATTGAGCGAAACGCCCCGCGTTGCCGGTCCGGACGGCGAAGGTGCTGTCATTGAACGCAACGTCAATGTCCGTATTCGTTCCCATCGTCACGCCGTTGGTCCGGCCGAGCTGGCTGCCAGACGGCGACGTCGCGAAGTCGATGTGGCGGTAGCCGTCGCGATCGCCGATGGCGCTGATGAGGTTCACTGCGCCGTCGTTCGGGCTGGCCAGCTCCAGCGCGGCCGATTCTTCCAGGCCGTCATTGAAAAACGCCCACCGCGGATTCGCGGCCGTCAGGTTGGTCGTGCGATAGATCCCGTAGCCGGTCGTGAGCATGGCGATATTGGCATTCGTCGGATCGATCTCTAGGTCGCCCAGCCAGTGAATGGATTGACTGCTGGCATAAGCGGCCGACGAATCATCGCGATTGCTGTTCGGCGAAAGCACTGTCCACGTGCTGCCCCCATTGGTGCTGCGCCAGATACGGTCGGCCGGGTTGTAGTCGTTGATTTCGCCGGCGTAGACAGTATTGGGGTTCGTCGGATCGAGCGCGATCGCGCTGAAGCCGTATGCGGTTTGCGGGCTGACATTCGTCCAGACCGGCGACGCAGATTTGGGGTTGGTGACTTTGTACACGCGCCCGTTCGCCAGTCCATACGGGCCGCCGTAAGTGGTGGAGGAACTGTAAGTGACGTACATCGCCGTGCCGTCGGGCGAGAGCGCCATGCGCTGCGGGAAGAGATTCGCCGTCGTCGGCTGGCCGCCGGGTAGGGCGGCCCAACTGACGCCGGCATCGGTGCTGCGATAGATGCGCGTCACGCCGGCCGTCGGATTCAACACACCCGCGTACCACACCGGCGTCGCACTGCCGGCCGAGCCGCTGCTGGCATCGGGCCGAACGAAGAGAATGCCCGCATCGGCCGAGAAGCCACTATCCAGGCCGATGGTGGGAAACGCCGTGACGCGCGTCCATGTTGCCGCGTAATCGGTGCTTTTCCACAGCCCGTCGTCGCGCGTGCCGTAATACAGAATGTTCGGCGAATTCGGATCCACCATCATCCGCTCGCCGGTGTTGCGGGCGTTGCCATTGCCATTGGCATTGATGCCCGAGACGTTCGTCCGCAGGAAGGTCTTTCCGCCATCGGTGCTGCGCATGATGGCGGCCGTGCTCATGTAGGTGCCGACGCTCATGTAGACGCGGTTCGCGTCGGTGGGATCGACGGCCAGTGTCTCAACGCCCATCTGATTCGCCGAGCCGTCGTTGTACTTCGCCCAGTCGATCATGGACGCCCATTTACCGGCCGTGGCGTCCCAGCGGTACGCGCCGCCGATGTCGGCGTGTGCGTAAAACGTGTTTGCGGCCGCCGGGTTGTAGACCACGCCGTTGATGAAGCCGTTGCCCTTGATCGTGACACTGTTCCAGTCATAGGCCTGCGCGGCGAAGTGCTGTCGCGCCTCGAGCGATTCTGCAAACGGTCGGCGATGGTGGCGCGGCGTGTGGCGGATCGTCATAACTGGCCTCTCGCGATACTTACGGCTCGAACCGGAATGGCTCGGCGGCTTTGAGTTGAACAGTCCGCCGCTTGCCGCCAGCCACCACCGTCGCGGCCGCGTCACGGTCTGCAACCAGCACGGCAGAACTCACCTTGCCGCGGTTCCATTCGATATCGACGGTGATCCCGCCACGAGCGCGTAGCCCATGAACGCTGCCTTTTGGCCAGTCCATAGGAGGGGCTGGCAGCAGAGTGATTGCGCCGTCGTGACTTTGCAGCAGCATCTCTGCGATGGCCGCGGTGATGCCGAAATTCCCGTCAATCTGCATCGGCGGATGCAGGCCGAACAGGTTCGGGCAGGTGTTGCGGTCTTCAAGCAGATGTAGCAGCTGGCCGTGCGCGGCCTCGCCATCGCCAAGGCGCGCCCACAGCGCGCATCGCCAGGCGAAAGACCATTCACGCACGTCGCTCGACGCGTCGTCGCCGCGTGCCCGCAGGGAAACGATCGCCGCCTTGGCCAGGTCCGGCGTGGCGGCCATGCTGATTGATTTGCCGGGGAAGACGCCGAACAGGTGCGACGTATGGCGGTGATGATCATCGGGCGTGTCGAGCCGTGCGTCTTCGATCGCCCGCTGCCGATCGCGCGGTTTCATTGCGGCCAGTGCCGCGGCGTCGGGCATTGCCGGCTTCTGCTCTCGCATCCATTCCAACACCTGGCCCCAACTGCCAATGCCCGGTTTGGCCAGCTTCGCCCGCATGGCCGACACTTGATCGCGCCCGGCGCGATCGACATTCAATGCGTCGCAGGCCTCGATGTAGTTGGCGAACAGATCATCCACGATTTGCTGCGCGTAGGTCACCCCGTCTTCCGTGGGCCCGTGCTCGGGCGACCACGCATTCGGGACGACCAGCCGGCCGTCGGGCAGCTGCTTCAGATGATCCTGCCAGAAGCCGACGACCTCTTTCATGATCGGGTACGCCACGTCGCGCAAGTAGACCGTGTCACGACCGAAGGCGTAGTGCTCCCAGAGATGCTGGCAGTACCAGGCGCTGGCGGTCTTGTCCCACCGCCAGCCCATGCCGCCGGTGATGTTGTGACTGGTGCGCACGGCGAAGCCGCGCAGCGTCGGTCGGCCGTCGGGCGTGTTCATCTCGGCAGAGTTCGCGGTGGCCAGCCGCCACGCGGCCAACTGGCAGCGGATCAGATCGAACAGCGGTTGGTGGCATTCGGCCAGGTTCGTCACCTCGGCCGGCCAATAGTTCATCTCGATGTTGATGTTCGTGTGATAGTCGCTGTGCCACGGCGGGCTATTGCTGTCGTTCCAGAGCCCCTGCAGGTTGGCCGGCAGCGAGCCGGGACGAGAGGAACTGATCAGCAGGTATCGTCCAAATTGAAATAGCAGCGTCTCAAATTCCGGATCGCTACCGGCTGCGGCGTCTCGCTTGCGCTGGTCGGTCGGTTTAAGGCGCGACTCCGGCGACGATTCGCCGAGGCGCAGCGATACCCGACTAAACAGCCGCTGGTAATCCGATACATGCTCGTCCAGCAGCTTCTCAAACGGTGTCGCGATCGCCGCATTGACCTGCGCGAGGACACGGTCACGCGGCGCCTCGCCTCGGTAGTGACGCTCCGCATCCATGACATAATCGGTGCCCGCGCCGATGATCAGCGTCACCGCATCGCAGCTTTCAAAACTGATTCCCTCATCGCGGACCTGCACCCGCCCGCCTTGGGGAACGATCGCCATCCGCGTCTCGTATTTTAAACCGTTGCTCAACTGGCCAGCGATCACCAGTTGCTGTCCATCGGCATGAACGGCCGCCGAGTGCCCGTCCTTCAGCGCAGCTCGCCCGGTTTGTTTTCCCGTCTGATCGGCGGTGAGCCGCACGATCAGCACATTCGCCGGATGGCTGGCAAACACCTCTCGCCGGAAGCGAACGCCATCAACGACGTATGAAACGGACGCTACCGCACGACCGATGTCCAGATCGCGGCGGTACTCCGTGACGTGCTCATGTCCCGGCAGTTGCAGGCCGAGATCGCCAAGCGTCTGATATGCGCCCAGCGTTCCGTCGTCGCCGGACGGATTGTCGTTCCCGGTCCAAAGGCTGATCTCATTGAGCACAATTCGCTCATCCGCGGGTCGTCCAAAGATCATGCCGCCGAGCCGTCCATTGCCGACCGGCAACGCTTCGGTCATGCAATCAGCGGCAGGACGGTCGTAAATCAGCATTGGGCCCGCCTGCGCGTTGGCCGATGAAGCAACGACAACAATGGCGCCCGCCAACACAAATGCCGCCCGCAGCATGCGACACGGAGAAATCATGGCAGCACGCTATCGATGACGCCGCCGGTCTGGCTTGAGACCGTCACGACGCGATTTCGGCCGGCCCGGTCCTGCGGCGCGATCCATTTGGTCTCGCCAGGCTTTTTCACCTCGGTGCCGTCGAGCAGGATTTCCGGCCCACCGACATTGGGCTTGACGGGCTTCCCCGCCTGGCGATCGGCGTCTGCCGCCTGCAGCTTTTGGATGGCCGCGGGCGTGTATCGCTCGAGATAGCCGACGAACTGGGTCTTGCCGCCATCCGATGTGAAGACGGCCGCGCGGACAGCAATTTTTCCGCCATGGTCGAACGGCGGATATCGATCGACGCTGTCGACGAACGTGGTTTTACCATCGTCGTCAGTGTAAAACGCCTTCGTCGAAGGGCCGCTGCTGTCGCCACTCATGCGATACGCGGCCACGCCGAAGGCGAGTACAATCACGCCCATCACGACAACGAGTGTGGCCTTGGAGTGTTTGTTCAACGTCTCTTGCAAGCTCATTCAATCGATCCAAAAGAAGCCGCTCCGGTATCCGTGTAAAACACCGGATGCCGGAGTGGCCGCTGCATTTATGGCTTAGCGTGGGATGTTGATGTCACGCTGAATTACAGTGCCCAGTTGCCGGCTGTCGACGTGGCCGTCGAGGGCAAGCAGGTTGGCCGTCGTGTTTTTGATATGGCGGAAACGCATCTGGCAGGGCGGAGTGTATTTATCGCTGGTCGTGACCGCGTCGCGGTTGTTCTTCCTGATTTCGGAGAGCGTCACGCCATACACGCCGCCGATGCTGATGGGCGAGCCTACGTTGCCGATCGCCCAGCTATCAATCGCGGGGTTGTAATAGTGGCTGCCGTAGTTGCTCTGATACGAGTCAATCGCGCTGGCGATGGGAAATGCCGCGCCGAACAACTCCGGTGTGCCGGCCTGGGTGGTCGGATCTAACTGCTGCGCGCCGTCCCAGATGCAGAAGATTTCACTAGAACGCCGAATGCTGGCAATTTTGCGAATCTGCGCCACCTTGTTGGTGCTGTAATTCGCAGAACCCAGTGCATCCGGGAAATTCATCTGCGGAAAGATTCTGGGGTGTCCGGTGTAGTGCCCGAGTCGACGCTGGCTGTTGCTGTCATTCACCGTGTCCAAGTCGCTGAATACAGAATTGAGCGGCGCAGAAAGATTGCCTGAGTTGGAAGTTTTGTCGTAACGACGATCCAGCAGAATCGAGAGCGTGTCGCTCCAGTACCATGCCTTTTGTGGCCCAGCCAGATCCGCGCCAGTATCAAAATTGCCAGCATTGCCGCTGTATGTGTTCGTGTTGTAGGTGTCGCCGTACGGCGCGTAGCCGCGATTTTGGCCCGCGTACATGGTCAGCATCATGCCGATCTGCCGTAGATTAGATTGGCATTTAATAAGATTCGCCTGCTGCCGAGCCCGGTTCAGGCTTGGGAGCAGGATTGAAATCAGCAGTGCAATAATACCGATGACAACCAGTAACTCGACCAGCGTAAAGCCCGCTCGTTGTTTAGCACGTCCCATGATTTGCCTCCGCAGACAGATGTTACGGCGCGGCGCGGTGCGCCCCGGCTCGCCAGTTTGGTTCACATACTCTCGCCACTACCCGGTCGGACGTGGGTCCGGCCGGCCTCGCTCACTTTTGCTTTGGCCGTGTCGATGATTCACGGACCAGAAGCGCTTCGTCCAATCGCACCCGCACGGGCGTGATCGGGTCGGCGGACGTCATCTGCCGGAGCAGAATTTCGGCCGCCATCTGGCCCATGCGGGTGGACGGCACGTCGATCGCGGTGATCGACGGCACGCTCAGTCGCACGACCGGTTCGTTGTTGAAACAGACCAGGCTGAAATCGTCCGGCACCTTGAGGCCCAGATCATGGGCGGTGCGGAAAAGCGATAGGGCACCTTGGTGCGAATAGGTCAGTACGGCCGTCGCGCCGCCGTCGATGATGGCTTGGCGGACGAAGGGCTCGTAGTAGGAATCCCACGCGGTATCGGCCGGCAAAAGCGGCAGATTGAGTGGGGGGATTTCGAAGCCGAACTCGGCGGCCGCATCGCGGAACGCGCCGCGGCGTTCGTACACGCTCGGGTGTGTCGCATCGACCGACCAATGATCCAGATAGGCGATTTTGCGATGGCCGAGATCGACCAGGTGTTTGAGGGCGATGCGCGTGCCGCGGGCGTCGTCGGGTACAACGGCCGAGCCGTTCTCGCCGACCCGGCCATTCAGGCCGACGTAGGGGAGGCCGAGCGCATCGAGCGCCGCAACATCCGCATCAGTCCGCGCGCCGACAGCCACTACGCCGTCGACCCGAAGCGGCGGCAAATCAAACCGGTCGTGCCGGCTACTGAGGAACTGCACGCAGATTTCGTACCCGGCCTTGTCCAGCACTTGGGCCATGGCGCTGATGGCTTCTTCGACTGGACCAACGCGATCAGACGTCATGCCGGCCACACCAAGGACGGCGACGAGGTTCGTTTTGCTGGCCGTCAGATTTCGGGCGGCCATGCTGGGGCGGTAGTTGATGTCGCGGGCGGTATCGAGAATCCGCTGTCGAACCTCCGGCGAGACGGAGAAGCGCCCTTGCT
Source organism: Phycisphaerales bacterium (assembly GCA_028288875.1). Taxonomy (GTDB): domain Bacteria; phylum Planctomycetota; class Phycisphaerae; order Tepidisphaerales; family Tepidisphaeraceae; genus RYN-431. The sequence continues at coordinate 7,706 of JAQGHK010000365.1, forward strand.
TGGAGTTGTTCAGCACGCGGCTGACGGTCGAGGGGCTCACCGAGCAGCGTCGGGCTAATTCAGAAAGTGTTCCACCGAGTCGTGACATGGTTATGTAAATCTAATGCAAACCCGCCGAAACCACTTCAGCAAGCAATTTCTGACACTCACTATAATCGGCTCGATGCGGCATTCTGTCAAGCATATTCGGCAAATGATTGTCGGAAATCCGCCGTGGGCCGCAAACGGGCGGACAAACGGCATCGATTCGGCCCTTTTGCTGCGGCAAATTGTCTTGACAACCTCGCCAACGCATGTCATTTTATCTTTCAGCATGCGGTTTCTGAACGCAGAAATCGATTGCTGATTCACATCGGCGGGGCGTTTTTTCCAGCCGGCAACATGCTGGCACACTTTTCAGGAGGCGGATCATGATTGGACGAATCGGTTCAGCAGCACTCTCGGCAGTTGCGATAACGACATTGGCGGCCCAGGCGAACGCAGCGGTGCTGTTCACCACGCAGCAGGACTTCACCGGCTGGGGCGTGGGCAGCACCAATCCGGGCGCACCAACGCTACTCGGCGACACCGATAGCAGCACGGTCAATGGCCTTGGGAACACCGCCGCTCCTGGCGGTGCTGGCACGGCCGGGGCGTTGACGATCACCATTCCGGCGGGCAGCACTTTTAACAGCACGC
>JAQGHK010000375.1 GCA_028288875.1 Phycisphaerales bacterium
TTCTGGTTCAGCGATACGCCATAGATGCCGCGCGATCCGCTGTAAGCGCCGACATAAAAAAACGCCGGTTTCACGGCCCGCGCCGGGCTGTTGGCGCTGGCCATCACCAGCACGGCAATCATTGTCAGAAGGCTAAAAAGCTTCATCGCATCCCCCGGCCGGATGGCCGTCCCTTGTTCAGCACTTTACGCATTTGTCGGCCCGTCGTAACCTTAGCGGTTCGGTTTCCAACAAGAAGAAGGAGCGTCTCATGGGTCTGCTGGATGGCAAAAAGGGTTTGATTCTCAATATCGCCAACGATCGTTCGATCGCGTCACACATCGCGAACAACGTCGTTAAGCAGGGCGCGACCTGTGGTTACGGCTTCCTTCCGATGGGCGACGCCACCAAGAGCGAACGCCGCGTCCGCAAGGCCATGACCGAAGGCGGCTTCGCCGACAGCTGGCTGCACCCGTGCGACGTGGGCAGCGATGAATCGATCAAAACGTTCTTCGATGCCGCCGCGGAAAAGTTCGGCCAGATCGATTTCCTCGTCCACTGTCTCGCCTTTGCGAACAAGGACTATCTGAAGAAAGACTACGGCACGTTCACCAGCACGCCGCGTGAAGTCTTCACGCAGGCCTGCGATATCAGCGCCTACAGCCTGATCGCCCTGACCCGCGCCGCCGAGCCGCTGATGAAAGAGGGCGGCAGCGTTATCGCCCTGACCTACCTCGGCAGCACGCAGGTCATCCCCGGCTACAACGTCATGGGCGTCGCCAAGGCCGCGCTGGAAGCGACGAGCCGTTACCTCGCCTTCGATCTCGGCGGCAAGAAGATCCGCGTCAACACCATCAGCGCCGGCCCCGTCCGCACCCTCAGCGCGATGGCCGTCGGCGGCATCGACGAGATGTTCACGCACACCGAGGTTAAAGCCCCGCTGAAGCGCAACATCGAAGCGGATGAAGTCGGTAAAACCGCCGTCTATCTGCTCAGCGACCTAAGCAGCGGCGTGACCGGCGAAAACATCTTCGTCGACGGCGGGTTTAACACCGTCGGGCTGTAAGGCGTTTCGCGATGCAAGCTGCGATCCAACCCAGCAACGCTATGATCGACGGGGCCGATCCCACGGCCGCGCGCGACGGCGACGACTGGTACGTCTACACCACCGGCAATGGCATCCTTGCCCGTCGCACGAAAGATTTCGTGCAGTGGCAGATGCTGCCGACGGTGTTCGATGAGCCGGTGCCCGCTTGGGCGAAGCAGATCGTTCCGCAGGCGGTCAACATCTGGGCGCCCGACATCAATAAGGTCGGCGATCGCTATCTGATGGTCTATCACTGCTCCTTCTGGGGTAGCCAGCGGTCGGTGATGGGCCTAGTCAGCGCAAAGACGCTGAATCCGGACAGCCCCGACTACGGCTGGACCGACCATGGTCTGCTGATCGATTCCGATCCGGCCCGGGGCGACGACTTCAACGCCATCGACGGATCGATCGCGGTCGACGAGGCGGGCAAGCCGTGGCTGGTGTGGGGCTCGTATTGGACGGGCGTGAAGCTCACGCCGATGAGCGACGACGGGCTGAGCGTTCTTGATGTGTCGAAACGCATTTCGGTCGCGTGGAACAACCACGGTCCGGAAGGGCCGCAGATTACATACCGCGACGGCTGGTATTACCTGATCTGCTCTTACGCGGGCGGACCGGATTATCAGGTGCGGGTGGGGCGGTCGCGCCGGATCGAAGGGCCGTATGTCGACCGTCTCGGTAAAGACATGCTGCAGGGCGGCGGCACGCCGGTGACGAAGGCGTCGCCCGGCGTCGTTGGTCCTGGGCATCACTCGCTCGTGATTGGGGACGATCGCTTCGGCGATCTGCTGCTCTGTCATCGTTTTAATCGTTACTCGCGCGACGTGTACGTTGCCGACATGGATTGGGACAATGATGCATGGCCAGTGGTCGGCGAGGCCTATGAGCCGGCCGGGCCGCCGGTGACGGACCTGCGGCAACACCTGGTCGATCATGGTTTCATCTGCATAGACGACGGCGCGCATATCGGCAGCGGCGGATATTGCTGGCTGACTTTTGCGGAAAATGGAACGGTGGAGGCCGTGACGGCGAGCCGGGACAAATCGGTTGGCACCTGGCGATTGGACGGTCGTCAACTAACCATCCAATGGCCTGGCACCCCTGTGATTGACACTGGCCGCACCGACACGGTGATGGTCGCCCGTGACGGCACCCACTTCGCCGGCCGAGACGATCGCGATATTGACGTGCGTGGCGTGCTAACCGGCCGCTACGAATGGTCATCGCGCGATTGATCAGCCTTGTAGGATCCGCCTTCGAACCGTTTCGTCCAACCGATCAACACGGTGGTCCGCCACGGCGAACATTACGTAGGCTGAAAAACCACGCACACGGGCTGGCTTAGCGTGACTTCGCCGCCGGTAGCTGTCAGCGTGCCATGTTCCGCGTCGATGCGGAACGCCGTGATGTTGTCCGACTGCTGGCTAGCGGCGACGAGGAACCGGCCGCTCGGGTCAACAGAGAAATGCCGTGGCTGCTTCCCACCGACGGGCGTGTGGCCGGCCGGGCTGAGCATCCCGGTGTCGCGGTCGACATGAAAGACGGCGATGCTGTCGTGCCCGCGGTTGCTGGCGTAGACGAACGCGCCGCTGGGGTGCTGGCAGATCTCGGCCGCGGAGCTAGTTCCGTGGAACTCCGCTGGCAGGGTTTGCACGCGTTGGAACGGCGAAAGCGTGCCGGCGTCGGCGTCCCATTTCAGAACATCGATCGTGTTGTCCAGTTCGTTGATCACGTAGACGAATCGGCGGTCGTTGGAGAACGTCAGGTGACGCGGGCCAGAGCCGGGGGCGACTTTAAACGCGCCGTGGCGGGTGAGGCCGAGCGGCTGGTCGTTCACGCGGTAGATGATGACTTCATCAGTACCGAGGTCGCAGGACAGGGCGAACGGGCCGATCGGAGCGGCGTAGAACGAATGCGCGTGGGCCTTTTCCTGTCGGCCCTTATTGGGGCCACTGCCTTCATGGTGAACTTTGGCGGCGCTCGGCTGGAGGGTGCCGTCGGCGTTGATGGGCAGCAGGTCGACGAGCGCGTCGCCGTAATCGGCCGTCAGGGCGTAGCGGTTCTCCGGATGCACGGCGACGAAACAATTTCCGCCTTTACCGCTCGGCTGGTTGTTCAGGGGCGTGAGCCCGCGGGTCTTCCCATCAACCGCGAACGCCGCCACGCCACCGCCGCGTTTGCCGCCGAACTGCCCGGGATCACACGCGGCGTACAGGCGGTCGCCCTTTGTCGAATGCGCTAGAAACGAAGGGTTCGGCGTCTCGACGATCAATTTCGGCTCGGACATCTTGCCCGTTGATTCATCCAGTTCCAGCCCGTAAATGCCCTTGCTACCTTTGTTTGTGTAGGTGCCGACGTACATCCACATGGTGCTTCTCCTGAGTTCTTACCGAGACCGACTGTACTGTCACTTTGACACGCCGAGTACTCAGACTGTCACCATGGCACACCTTGTCGCCATGGACGAATTCGTCAAGCGACTGTTATCAAAGCACTTACGCACCATCGCATCCCGGCACGCCGCTTGTTATTGATCCCCCAAGCGACCGCCGCAGCCCGGCAGTCGCGTCTGAACGTTTGAACCAATTGAAGGAGTCTGATCCATGGCTGCCAAGATGCTATCTTTTGATGCTGAAGCCCGTAAACACCTGCTCGAAGGCGTGACCAAGCTCGCCCGCGCTGTCAAAGTCACCCTCGGCCCACGCGGCCGCAATGCCGTCATCGATAAAGGCTGGGGCTCGCCCACCATCACCAAGGACGGCGTAACCGTCGCCGAGGAAGTGGAGCTCTCCAACAAGTACGAAAACATTGGCGCCAAGCTCGTTAAAGAGGCCGCCAGCAAGACCAGCGACGTCGCCGGCGATGGCACGACCACCGCCACGGTGCTCGCCGAAGCCATCTTCCGCGAAGGCTACAAGATGGTCGCCAGCGGCGTAGACGCCATGGCCCTCGCCCGCGGCGTTCGCAAGGCTGTTGAAGCCGTTCGCGAAGATCTCAAGCGCCAGTCCAAGCCCGTCAACGGCAAGAAGGACATCGAAGCCGTCGCCACGATCTCTGCCAACAACGACCCCGAAATCGGCAAGATCATGGCCGACGCGTTCGAGAAGGTCGGCAAAGACGGCGTCATCACCGTCGAAGAAGGCAAGAGCCTGCAGACCGAAGTCGACGTCGTCGAAGGCATGCAGTTCGACCGCGGCTACCTTAGCCCGAACTTCATCACCGATCAGGACGCCCTGACGGTCGAGTTCGAAAAACCCCTCATCCTGATTTACGAAGACAAGATCAGCAGCATCCAAAAGCTGTTGCCGCTGCTGGAAAAGATCCAGGGCATCAAGAAGCCGTTGCTGATCATCGCCGAAGACATTGAAGGCGAAGCCCTGTCGACCCTCGTCGTCAACAAGCTCCGCGGCATCCTGAATGTCGCCGCCGTGAAGGCCCCGGGCTACGGCGATCGCCGCAAGGCCATGCTGGAAGATCTCGCCGTCCTCACGGGTGGCAAGGCCATCATGAAGGACCTTGGTATCGAGCTCGACAAGGTCGAACTCGAACACCTCGGCACGGCCAAGAAGGTGTCGATCGATAACGACAACACCACCGTCATCGAAGGTGCCGGCGAAACCAAGGACATCCAGGCCCGGATCGAACAGATCCGCCGTGAAATCAGCATCACCACCAGCGACTACGACAAAGAGAAGCTGCAAGAGCGTCTCGCGAAGCTCGCCGGCGGCGTGGCCCAGGTGAACGTCGGTGCGGCCACCGAAACGGAAATGAAAGAGAAGAAGGCCCGCATCGAGGACGCCTTGCAGGCGACCCGCGCCGCCATCGAAGAAGGCGTCGTCGCCGGCGGCGGCGTCGCGATGATTCGCGCCACCAAGGTCTGCAACGGCAACCTGAACCTCACCGGCGATGAAGCCGCCGGGGCCAAGATCGTCCGCCAGGCCCTGATGGCCCCGCTGAAGCAGATCGCCGAGAACGCCGGCACCAGCGGTGCGGTCGTCGTCCGCCGCGTCCTCGAGGCCGCCGACAGCGAAGGCTACAACGCCCTCACCGGCGAGTTCACCGACATGTTCAAGAGCGGCGTCATCACCCCGACCAAGGTCGAACGCACCGCCCTGCAGAACGCGTCGGAAGTCGCGATCCTCCTGCTGACCACGGACTGCATCGTCGTCGAAGCCCCGAAGAAATCCGGCGGCGGCGACCACGATCATGACCATGGCGGCATGGACGACATGATGTAATCTTTTCGGAGCCTTCAAACAGGCAGTGCCTGATCAGAAGTGGATTACGACGTTTGCGCTGACAGGTTCAAGTGTTGCTTTGGTGGCACTTCAGTTTGTCTCTGACAAGCTCGGGGAAACCCGGGCGGAAAGTGAGCATGTCATGCGAAAACGCCTTAGCTGGAATGTAAAGCAGGTAGTGAAGTCGGTCTTAATGATCATCATCGCTGTCGGCGCAAGCATGATCGCTAGTTCACTGTCTGTTTGAGGGCTCCGAAATTTCTATAGAGTTCGCCTTGGCGGACTGCAGTGACGAGAAAATCAAGACGGTCCGCCAAGGCGGACCCTACGAGAGAAGAATAATGAAACTGAAACCCCTCCACGATCGTGTCGTTGTGAAGCCCGCTGAGGCCGAAGAGAAAACCGCCAGCGGCATCGTCCTGCCGGACTCGGCCAAGGAAAAGCCCACGCGCGGCAAGGTTATCGCCGCCGGCCCGGGCAAGGCCAACAAAGAGACCGGCAAGGTCAACGCGCTGAACGTCAAAATCGGCGACGAAGTGTACTACGGCAAGTGGTCGGGCACGGAGATCGAAGTCGAAGGCGAAAAGCTCGTCATCGTCAAAGAATCCGACCTGCTGGGCGTCGCTGAGTAAGTTCGGCGAGAGTTGCGTAGGGTGGGCACCGCCCACCGCTCTTCGAGAGCAAAAACGGTGGGCAGTGCCCACCCTACAAGGATTAAAATCATGGCTGCTAAACAAATGAAGTTCGAGAACGACGCCCGGCAGGAAATTGCCGCCGGTCTGTCGCAGTTGGCCCGCGCCGTCAAGGCCACTCTTGGGCCACGCGGCCGCAACGTCGTGTTGCAGAAGTCGTTCGGCGCTCCGCGCATCACCAAGGACGGCGTGTCGGTCAGCAAGGAAGTCGAGCTGACCCAGCCGTTCGAAAACATGGGCGCCAAGCTCATCAACACGGTCGCCAGCAAGACCGGCGATAAGGCCGGCGACGGCACCACGACCTCAGTCGTGCTCGCCGAAGCGATTTACCTGGAAGGCCTGCGCTACGTCACCGGCGGGGCGATCAACCCCGTCACCGTGCAGCGCGGCATCATGAAGGCCAGCGAAGTGGCCGCGGACGCGATCACCAAGCTCGCCACGCCCGTGAAGGGCCACGACGACATCAAGAAAGTCGCGACGATCAGCGCCAACGGCGACAGCGTCATCGGCAATCTGATGGCCGACGCGTTCGATAAGGTCGGCAAGGAAGGCGTCATTACCGTCGACGACGGCAAGGGTACCGAAAGCAGCCTCGAATACACCGAAGGCATGCAGTTCGATAAGGGCTACCTCAGCCCGTACTTCCTGACCAACCCGACCACACTCGAGTGCATTCTGGAAGACGCTTACGTCCTGCTTCACGAGAAGAAGATCAGCAACCTGGCCGACCTGCTGCCCCTGCTGAACAAGGTCGTGGCCAGCAGCAAGCCGCTGCTGATCATTGCTGAAGATGTCGAGAGCGAAGCCTTGGCCGCGCTTGTGGTGAACAAGCTGCGTGGCATTCTGAAGATCGCGGCCGTGAAGGCCCCGGGCTTCGGCGATCGCCGCAAGGCCATGATGGGCGACCTCGCCGTCGTCACCGGCGGCACGTTTATCAGCGAAGACCTCGGCCTGAAGCTGGAGAACCTGGAAATCGAACAACTCGGCACGGCCCGCCGCATCGTTATCGACAAGGACAACACCCTTGTCGTCGAAGGCGCCGGCACGAAGGACGCGATCAAGTCGCGCGGCGACCAGATCCGCCTGCAGATCGAAAAGACCACCAGCGATTACGACCGTGAGAAGCTGCAAGAGCGTCTCGCCAAGCTCACCGGCGGCGTTGCTGTCGTACGGGCCGGTGCGAACACCGAAGTCGAGATGAAGGAACGCAAGGACCTCATCGACGACGCCCTGCACGCCGTGAAGGCTGCCGCGGCCGAAGGCATCGTGCCCGGCGGCGGCGTGGCGTTCCTGCGGGCCATCGCGGCCGTGGAAGCGGCCAAGAAGGACGCCAAGGGCGACGAGAAGGTCGGCTTTGACATCATCGCCGAAGCCCTCAAGGCCCCGTGCCGCCAGATCGCCGACAACGCCGGCGAAGACGGCGAAGTGGTCGTCGCACAGATCCTTGAGAACAAGAACGTAGGCTACGGCTACAACGCCTACACCGGCGAATACGTCGACCTGCTCAAGGCCGGCATCATCGATCCGGCCAAGGTGAACCGCACGGCGTTGCAAAACGCCGCCAGCGTCGCCGGCCTGGCGTTGACGACCGATTGCCTGATCACGGAAGTGAAAGAAAAAGACGGCAAGGCCCAGAACCTCGTCGCCGGCGCAGTCGCCTAAGTTTAGGAAGTATCGATCAAGCGGACACGGGGGGCATTTCGATGCCTCTCGTGTTCGCTGAGTTTCAGGTGTTCGCGGTCAGCGGTACGGCGTATGAAAAAGCTCGTTCGTCTGCTTATCACCAGCCGCGTCGGTGCCGCAGCCCGTTCGGGCCTGCGAAAGTCGGCGTTCGGCCGAAAGCTGCTCGGCGCCGTCGCCAACAACATCAGCAAGAGCTACGAACAACACTTTCATGAAGCAATCGTCGGCGGCGTCGGGCCGGGCGATGTGGTGTGGGATGTCGGTGCGAACGTCGGCCTGTATACGAAGATTTTCCTCGACTCGGTCGGTCCGTCCGGCCGTGTGGTGGCCTTTGAACCCGCGCCGGCGAGCGCGGAACGATGCAGGGCGCTCGGCCCATCAGACGAGCGGCTGAAGGTCGTAGAGGCCGCGCTCAGTGACGCGCCGGGCACTGCGAATTTCGACATCGTCGACGATACTGCAGTGACCAATCGCCTCAGCGAGACCGCATCGGCCGGCTCGCATACCGTGCGGGTTACGACGGGTAACGCGATTCTGGCCGAAACCGGTGTCGCGCCGAATTCGATCAAGATCGACGTCGAAGGATTTGAATTGCACGTGCTCCGCGGACTCTCGGACGTGCTTGCGCGGCCGGAGTTGCGTACACTCTTTATTGAAGTCCACTTCGCGCTTCTGGAAGCCGGCGGCGTGAAGGATGCTCCCAAGCAGATTGAGGCTACGCTTAAACCGCTGGGCTTCGAATTGAACTGGGTCGATTTTTCTCACGTGGTCGCCCGCCGCGTGCGTTCCTGATTATTTGCTCGCGGATCTACATTCATGGCCGCCACGAAGCGTGATTATTACGAAGTACTGAGCGTCTCCAAGACGAGCAGCGAAGACGAGATCAAGCGCAGCTATCGCAAGCTGGCGATGAAGTACCACCCTGATCGCAATCCCGGCGATCAGCAGGCGGAGCTTTATTTCAAAGAATGCGCCGAAGCGTATGAGGTCTTGAGCGATGCGCAGAAGCGCCAGCGTTACGACCAGTACGGCCATGCCGGCATGCAGGGGCAGGCGCACGATTACAGCGGGATGGACGTCGGCGACATCTTCTCGATGTTCGACGACATCTTCGGCGGCTTTGGCGGTCGTCAGCAGCAGCAACGCGGCGGCGGCGGCAATCGGCCGGCCCGCGGGTTTGATCTGGAAACCCAGGTCGAACTTACCCTCGCCGAAGTGGCGATGGGCGCTGAAAAGTCGATCGAATTTGAAAAGCAGGACATCTGCGACGTCTGCGATGGCACCGGCGCGAAGAAGGGCAGTGGACCGGTCACCTGCCCGACGTGCCAAGGCCAAGGCCGGGTGGCGCAACAGGGCTTTGGCGGCATGTTCCGCATGGTCACCGCCTGTCCGACCTGCCGTGGCCGTGGCCAGGTGATCAAGGACAAGTGCCCGAACTGCCAGGGCGTCGGTCGTGTTGGCAAGAAGCGGGCCGTGACGGTTCGCATCCCCGCCGGCGTGCATGAAGGTCAGGCCGTCCGCATCGCCGGTGAAGGAGAGCCCGGCGAGAACGGCGGCCCGCCCGGCGACCTGCATTGCTACATCACGGTCAAAGAGCACCCGGTGTTCGCCCGCCACGGCAACGACATCGTCTGCCAGGTGCCGATCAGCTTCACACAAGCGGCCTTGGGCGCTCAGGTGGAAGTGCCGACGCTGAAAAAGAACGAAATGATCGACGTCCCCGCCGGCACGCAGCACGGCGAGGTCTTCAAGATCAAAGGCCGTGGCCTGCCCGACGTGCGCAGCCATCGCAATGGCGACCAGGTCGTGCAGATCATCATCGAGATTCCGAAGAAGCTGAACGAAAAGCAGAAGCAGTTGCTGCGGGACTTCGCGTCGACCGAAGACACGATGTCCATGCCGCAGAAAAAGGGTTTCTGGGAAAAGCTGAAAGAGGCCGTCGCCGGTGACTAGGCTTTAAGTAGCCGAGTTGCCCGACAGCCAACACTCTCTACAACAGTGAACGTAATGAGCGAAGACACGATCAACACCGACGCGACCGACTCGAACATTCCAGCCGCCGGGGAAATTGAAAACCTGCGGGCTGAGAAGAACGCGCTGTTCGAGAAGCTTGCCCGCGCCCAGGCCGATTTCCAGAACGCGCGCAAGCGGTTGGAAGCCGATCTTGAGGCCCGCGTGCAGTACCAGCTCGCGAAGCTGATCGAAAGTCAGCTCCCTCTGATCGATAACCTGGAACGCGCCGTCGCCATCGACCCTGCCAAGGCTGATCCAGCCGTGCTGCTCAAGGGCGTTCAACTGGTCCATGACCAGTGGCTCGATCTGCTGAAGCGCTTCGGGGTCGAATCAATCGCCCCCAAGCCCGGCGAAAACTTCGATCCGCACATCCACCAGGCCGTCATGCACGAGCCGAGCGAGCAGCCGGCCGGCAGCGTGTCGCGCACGGCACAGACCGGCTACAGCCTAAACGGCAAACTCGTCCGCAGCGCACTGGTCGTCGTCGCCAAGGAATAGTCATGCCCACGTACGAATACATCTGCGACGCCTGCCAGCACGAGTTCGAGAAGTTCCAATCGATCAAGGCCGATCCAGTGACGACGTGCCCGGAATGCGGGAAGGAACACGTCCGCCGAAAAATCAGCGGCGGGGCGGCCATCCTGTTCAAGGGCGGCGGCTTTTACGAAACCGATTATCGCTCGGCCGGCTACAAGGAATCGGCGAAGAAAGATTCGGAAGGCGGCGCGCCGAAAACCGACGCCAAGCCGACCGAGACAGCTGCGCCTGCGGCGAAGTCTGAGCCCGCAAAGACTGAAGCGCCAAAGGCCGAAGCCAAGCCTGCGCCGGCGAAGCCCGCCGATCCAAAGCCTTCGACTTAAATCTCTTTTTCGTCCAGCCACTTCAGGCCGGCATCTAACATTGCTCGGGCATTCGCATACGTCAGCCTCGCCAAGGCTTCGTCGGCCGGCAGCCATTCGTAGCCGACATGCTCGTGAGAGATCTTGACGTCCGTCGCGTCGGTTCGGCCAATGAAGAAAACGACGGTCTTCTTGATTAGGTCCCCACGCCGGCCGCGGAACACATAGGCTATTTCACGGGCGAAACCGTCCAGCAGGTCGACCTGCGTGATGCCCGTCTCTTCCATCAACTCCCGGCGGGCGGCGGTGAGATCGTCTTCGCCGGGCTCGACGTGGCCTTTGGCGTAGTCCCAGTGGTGCCCGTAATCGAGCAGCAGAAAACGACGGCCGGCGGCGTTATCGCGGAAGAGTAATACGCCGGCGGATCGTTCAAGAATCACGCCCGGGCTTGTAACCCGCCTGCGACGATCACACAACCTTAACTCGCTTGCGACTACGTCTTAGAACGGGGCCGCGTGATAGCCGAACGCGTTCATCACCCAGTGACCCAGGCCGTAGCCGATGGCGATGCCCGCCAGCACGTCGGCCGGCCAGTGGGCGTCCATCAGGTAACGCAGCACCGCACAGGCGACGCCCAAGAACCACAGCACGAGCGTCGCCTGCGGGTACATCTCGGTCAGGCCGACGGACAGGGCAATGGCGCACGCACTGTGGCTGCTCGGGAAGCTCTCGCGCCAGTTGGCGTGCTTCAGACTCGGACCGAGAAAACGACCGGCATTTTCCCGGTTCGGCCGCACCCGGCCGACGGTGCGCTTGATCGCGAAGCAGACGATCGAGGCGGAAAATACCGCCGCCGCGAGCGACCATGATTTTTTGATGCCTTCGCCATTTCGTTCGAACGAATAGATGAACAGCATCACAAAGAACGTTGCGACGAACTGGCCCCATTGCTGCAGCCAAAGGCTTTCGCGTTTGATGTCGCCTTTGAACGGCAGCTGAAGGACGACTTTCGCGCCGCGCATTTCCAGCACGATCATGACCGCGCTGGCTGCCAGCAGAATGAAGAAGAACCAATAGTGCATGAGTCCGTTTAGATAGGTGAAGGGATCGGCTGTCGCAAGCAGCGCAAGGTGTACCACGGCATCCACAGGCCGCAGCGGATGGTGACGGTAACGATCGTGGCCAGCACGACGCCGCGCAGGCCGAGGTTGGTGAACGTGAGCAGCACGTACGCCATCGCGCCGTTGGCCGCGCCGCCGATGAGGGCGGAGATCGTGTACGCCTTCACGCGTCCGATCGCCAGCAGCACCGCCCGCCCGACGCCCGCCGTGCCACCGATCGTGGTGTGGATCAGCACCCACGGCAGAATGGCCCGAGCGTCCTGCATGGGGTCATTGAACCAGGCCTGCAGCAGCGGCGCGGCGAGCAGGAAGATGAAGATCGAAGCGGCCATCAGCAGCATCAGCGAGGCCGACCAGCCCAGGATGAACCGTCGGCGCAGCTCTTCGACGCGTCCTTCGTGATAGGCGATCGCCGCCGTCGGCAGCAGTACCGCCGCCAGCCCGCCCACCAGCAGCAGCAGGCCGCTATCGATCTGAATCGCGACGGCGTACGCGGCCACCGTTTCCTTGCCAAGGCGCCAGCCGATCAGCAGTTGGTTCAGCGGCGCGTAAAGCCAATCCGCCATCTGCCCGGCCAGCACGGCACCGCACAGCAGCAGGATCGGCCAGACGAACTGGCGATCGAACGCCGCAAGGTGCATCCGCCGGGTCCGCGACGCGAGGCCGCCGCGCGCCGCCATCAGCACGGCGGCCGACGTCAGGAAGCCGAAGCCTGCCGCGACGGGCGGATTGTGAAGCAGCGGGACCAGTAACACGGTGGCGAGCACGAAGGATATCTCCGCAGCGATCTGGCAAAGGTTGTCCGCGACGATTCGGCCGGAGGCGAGCAGCACCGATCCGAACACATCACTGGCCGATCGAACCAGTGTGGCGATGCCCACCGCTACAAACACCGCCGACGCCGTGGGCGCCGAAAGCGGCATGGAAGGAACGTTCCTTGCGATCGACACATAGGCGATCAGCAGGACGCTGCAGACGGCCGTCGCTGTCCCGACGAGCGCGGCCGATGTCGTATACACCCGGCCCGCGGCGGCTTCGTCTTTTCCCGCCCGGGCCAGCAATCGCACCAGCACCGGTAAGATGCCCAGCGACGCATAACCCAGCAGTCCAACGCTCGCCCGGGCTAACGCGAGCAATCCAAGGTTCATTGCCCCCGCGTCGCCGGACGTGCGGAACACCAGGCCCAGCACGATCACCCAACTGCCCACGCGGGCGAGGCTGGCGGCGTAGGCGGTGACGAGCGGGCGGCTCATTTCGTGGGCGTCGCCATCGCAGGCTGCGTCATCGCGGACGAATTCGTCGGCTGTGTCGTGGCAGGTGCGGAGCCGCCGAACTCTCGATAGATGATGCCGATCAGGCCGAGAACCAAGAGCAGCCCGCCGACGATTTGCCAGAAATTAAGTTTCATGTCGCATCCTTGCTAATCGATCAGGCGGCCCGGGCCAAGGGCGAGGGGGTCGGAATCGGCACGTCGCGGGCCTGTTTGCGGACCGTCGGCCGCGTCGCCCGGCGGGTCATCTGGATCGACGTCGCGGTCAGCAGTACCACCGTCAGGTTCACGTGCGTGAGGTTTGCCATGCCGGGATTGATCAGCATCCAGGCGTAGAGCGCGACCCACGAGCGCACCAGCCATTTGTCCGCCGGCTGCGGATCGATCGGCCGCACCAGCGCCTCGGCCGCCAGCAGCACGGCGGGAATCGCCAGCAGCAGCAGGTCGTAATCGAAGTAGAACGGCATCAGCAGCGGGGCGCTGCAAATGGTGGCCGCAATCAGTCGATCGCGCCAGGTGCGCTGCGTGGTGCGCGACCAGCAGTCATCGATATGCTCGACGGCGTTGCGGTGCGACCAGATCGCCCGCACCAGCAGTCCACCGACCACCAGCAGGCTGGCGCCGTGCAGGCAGCGCGTGAGGACCATCCACTCGCCCGCCTCGCGCCCCTGCAGCAGCAGCCGCCAGAAGCCGGCCAGCGTGGCGTGGCGTTCCCAGAGGTACGCGTGCTCGATCTGCATGTAACGCAGGTTCGAGGGCATCTGGTGGAAATATTGAACGAGGACACCGGGCAGGGTGAATTGGGTGATAAGGATGAGCGCCGAGCCGACCAGCGTCAGGCCGGCGACCGCGCGAATGCCCATGCCGAAGACGAGCGCGACGGCAACCACGGCCGCCAGTTGTGGCTTGTAACCCAGCAGGGCACAGAACCCGCCGGCGAGGATCGCCCGCTTGTTGCGCCAGCAGGCCGCCACGAGCGTCAGCAGCAGCAATGAGCCGAGCGTGTTCTGCCCATGGCTGACGGCCTGAATGAACGGCATGGAAAGCAGAAGGGCGAACGGGACGAGGCCCGTCGTCCGCCAGTCGATCGGCCGGCCGCTGGCGTCGGCATCCACCCACGCCGGCACGAGCATCTTCATCAGCACCAGCACGGCGGCCGCACCGGCGGCCAGGTTGATCGCCGTCCAGATGGCGAGCGCCTGGGCATACGGCAGCTTGGTCAGCGGGGCGAACACCCAGGCGTAGAACGGCGGGTTCCACCACGGGCCGAATTTGCGGGTTTCATAATCGACGGCGATTTCCAGCCCGGCGTCCGCGGCCACCTTCTGCTGGTACGCGGCGACCTGGTGCAGATCATAAAGATCCGCCGACCGACCCTCCCGGACGAAGCTGCCCGCGGTGTAGAACGCCAGGAAGTCATGCCCGAGCATCCGCCGGCTGACGGCCCGGTCCTCGCTCTGGAAGGTATTGGCGGCGGCAAAAACCAGCGTCACGAGCGCCAGCAGCGTAGTCAGCTGCCAGAGTCGCTTACGCGTGGGCGTGGGTTGGAGCAGGGAGAGCCGCATAAGAACTAAGCATCGACCGGGAGTGCCCAATAACTTGCCTTATTCAGTTATCGGACGCTGTTTTGGGTGTCACTTCAAAGGGATTGGCATTTTCGTTACGATGGCCCCTCCACAGGAGCGTCCATGAGCCTTAGCCAGACCGACCCGCAAATTGCCGACATGATCGCCCGCGAAACCAAGCGTCAGGAATCGACGCTGGAGATGATCGCCAGCGAGAACCTGACCAGCGCCGAAGTCATGGAAGCCCAAGGCTCGGTCCTGACGAACAAATACGCCGAGGGCTACCCCGGCAAGCGCTACTACAGCGGCTGCGGCATCTATGACGAGATCGAGCAGCTGGCCATTGACCGCGCCAAGCAACTGTTCAACTGTGAATACGCCAACGTCCAGCCGCACAGCGGGGCGAACGCAAACTTCGCCGTCCAGCTCGCGCTGTTCAACCCCGGCGACACCTTCGCCGCCATCGAACTCTCCAACGGCGGCCACCTGACGCACGGGTCGCCGGTCAATGTCAGCGGCAAGTGGCTCAAGCCCGTCACCTACACACTGGTGCAGGACGAGGCCCGCAGCGACTGGGGCTATGTCGATTTTGACAGCGTCGAAGCCGTCCTGAAAGAGCACCGTCCGAAGGTGCTGATGTGTGGGTACAGCGCGTACCCGCGTACGATTGATTTCCCGAAGTTCCGTGAGCTGGCCGACAAATACGGCGCGCTGCTGTGGGCCGACGTCGCCCACGTCGCCGGCCTGATCGCCGGCGGGGCGCACCCGGCCTGTTTCCCGCACTGTCACATCGTCACGACGACCACCCACAAGACGCTTCGCGGCCCGCGTGGGGGCCTGATCATGACCAATGACGAAGCGCTGGCGAAGAAGTTCAATAGCGCCGTCTTCCCCGGCAGCCAGGGCGGCCCGCTGATGCACGTCATCGCCGCCAAAGCCGTCGCGTTCGGCGAAGATCTCAAGCCCGAGTTCAAAACCTACTCGGCCCAGGTCGTGAAGAACGCCAAGCGCCTCGCCAAGGAACTCGTCGACCGCGGCTACAAGCTCGCCAGCCGTGGCACGGACAATCACCTGGTGCTGATCGACCTTCGCCCGACGGATGCCGAGCTCAGCGGCAAGGTCGCCAGCGCGTGGCTGGAACAGGTCGGCATCATTGCCAACATGAACAGCGTGCCAAACGAAACCCGCAGCCCGTTCCAGACCAGCGGCGTCCGCCTCGGCACGCCCGCCCTGACGACGCGCGGCTTGAAGGAAGACGATGTGGCGAAAGTCGCCGACATCATCGACCGCACGTTCCGCAGCAAGGGCGACGCCGGCGTGATCGCCAAAGCCCGTGCGGATGTCTTGGCGATGTGCGAACGCTTCCCGATGAAGCACTGACGACATTCCCGGCGTAGCCGCGAGCTTGCTCGCGTCTTTCATAGAGAAAATCGTGAGCAAGCTCGCGGCTACGCCGAGGAATCGAGCGCCATAAGTCACGAAAAAGCGCCCGATCTTGCTCCGAATATTTACAAACGCGCAGCGCCAATTAACCCCTGCAACGGCCATCAGTAGGACGAAAAAATCGAGCGCCACGGCCGTCCGGAGCTTACCCAGACTGCCGTGCGACTTAGGGCCGATGAGCTTCGGATGACCTGAGTGCGGGAGTGCCTCTTTCGACCTTCGGAATGACGGAAAGATCACCATAACGTACCCCTTCCGCGCGACCCCCATCGGCCCGAACGGCTTCCTCGCCGCACCCACCATTTTCTCATCCCGGCCGGCCGTGTCAGCCAAAATCCTTGGATTTTTGTGTCATTCGCGCAGCGCGCGCACGCCCGTCGAAGCTCGCCTACACTCACTCGCCGCATGCCCCAATCCGCCTGGCGTTCCATCACTGACTTTGCCAAAAAAAACGATTGGCCGCTTCGCGTCGCGGATCGGCTAGGGCGCGGGCAGGGGAAGCTGCGGTGGATCGATCGCCTCCGCCAGGTGCCGCCCGCACCGCTGAAGCCGGATCTGACGGAGTGGCAGGATCGCCAACTCTCCGCCGTCTGGCTCGGCCACGCTACTGTGCTGCTGCGCATCGCCGGGCAGACCATCCTGACCGACCCGGTGTTCAGTTCCCGCGTCGGCCTCGGCTTTGGCTTCCTCACCGCCGGCCCGCTGCGCCAACAGCGGTCGGCGCTGCCGATCGCGCAACTGCCGCCGATCGATTTGATTCTGCTCAGTCACGCGCACTTTGATCATCTCGATCGCCCGACCCTCGCCCGGCTGCCGAAGCGTTCACGCGTGATTACCTTTGAAGGCGTCAGCGATCTCGCCCGCGATCTGCACTTCGCTGACGTGACCGAAATGCAGTGGGGCGAAACGATCCGCATCGGCGATCTTTCCATCACCGGCCTGCCCGTGGTGCACTGGGGCGCCCGCACGTTCCGCGACGCCCATCGCAAATACGGCGCGTTCCTGCTGGAAGACGGGCAAGGCCGCCGCGTGCTGTACGGGGCCGACACGGCGTATCACGAGCAGTGGCGGGGCGTCGGCCCGGTTGACCTTGCCATCCTCGGCATCGGCGCCTACGACCCGTACATCGCCGCCCACGCCACACCAGAGCAGGCTCTGGCAATGGCCAACCACGTGGAAGCCCGCCACGTGCTGCCGATCCATCACAGCACGTTTAACCTCAGCCATGAACCGCTCGCCGAGCCCATGCAGCGGCTATCCGCCGCCAGCGCAGACCGGCCAGAGCGAATCGTCGTCCGCCAGGTCGGCGGCAGTTGGACGGACCGATAACCTGCCCGCGTTGCGTGAACCGCCGGCATGGGAAATAATCGACGCAGGCGTCCTTCCAGGCGTCTGGCCGATGTCTGGCCAATGAGTGCAGTTTGAGTCGGCGCTCGACGCCTTTGCCCGAAGGATGCCCGTGTCGCTCAAACGTCTGCTGACTGAGTTCGTCCGGTCTAACAAGCACAACTTGCTGCACCTCAAGCGGCTGAAATTCAGCTACAACGGCGGCGACACGTGGACCATTCATCACGATCGCGGGCACAT
This sequence comes from Phycisphaerales bacterium, assembly GCA_028288875.1. Classification (GTDB taxonomy): domain Bacteria; phylum Planctomycetota; class Phycisphaerae; order Tepidisphaerales; family Tepidisphaeraceae; genus RYN-431. The sequence continues at coordinate 17,518 of JAQGHK010000375.1, forward strand.
GGAAGTGTCGACTTATCCGTACCTCGCCTGCCATGACATTGAGGGCTATCTCAAGAACGGCGATTGGACGATCGAGCCCGGTCAGACGGTGATCGACGCCGGCGGCTGCTTCGGCGAGTTCACGATGTACGCCTCGCAGTGCGTCGGCCCGACCGGGCGCGTGCTGATGATGGAACCGGACGCGGCCAATATCGCCGTTGCGCAACGCAACTTCGCACTCAACGGCCGCCCGGAAAATATCACGATCGTCCCCGCCGGCCTGTGGCACGAGCGCGGCACGATCCGCTTCGCCACCGGCCACGACGCGCAGAGCAGCATGGTCAGCGACATCGCCGCCAGCAGCGCGACGATGGTCGAAGTACCGACGCTGGCGATGGCAGATTTAGTGAAGGACTACGACCTGAAGCATATCGATTTCTTCAAAATGGATATTGAAGGCGCGGAGTTGGAGGCGCTGTCGGTGTTGAAAGATCTGCCGGCCGATCTGCTGCCGGGCCGCTGGGCGATCGCCAGCTATCACCCGCGCGAAGGTGAACAAACCTTCGGCCGGTGCGAAGCAATCCTTCGCGATTTGGGTTACACGGTTTCCACCGGGAATGAACGTCACCGCACCACCTGGGCCAGCCGATGATTCCCAAGCTCATCCACCAGACGGCCAAGACCGCCGACATCGACGATCGCTCAAAGAAGTACCAGGCCCTCGTGCGCAAGATGCACCCGGATTGGACCTACAAGCTCTGGACCGATGCCGACAACGACGCGTTCGTCCGCGCGGAATTCCCCGATTTTTATCCCACGTTCGCCGGCCTGCCCAAGGGCATCATGCGGGCCGACGTGATCCGCTATCTGCTGATGGACAAGCTCGGCGGATTATATCTCGATCTGGATTACGAAGTGCTTCGCCCATTCGACCGACTGAACTTCGGCTGCGTTGTTCCGCTCGAAAGCAGTGGCGAATGGGGCGAGGGAAACGACGTGCTCGGCAATGCGTATTTCGCCGCCGCGCCCGGCCATCCTTTTTTCCGCCGCGTGTTGGACGTCATCCAAAACCGCCCGCAACTCACGGCCGACGCCAACGTGCTAACCACCACCGGCCCGGCGTTCATCACCAGCGTGTACCGGTCCATGTCACCGGCGGAGCAGGCCCAGGTCAGCACGCCGCCGCGGAGTGAATTCAACCCGAAGTCGCCGCGTAATGAGCGGGAATATCAGACGATTCTGGCCGACAAATCGGTCTACGGCATCCATCACTGCCACGGCAGCTGGCGGGAATACACGCTGCGCCAGCAACTGCACAACTGGGGCAGCCGGCTTTATCACAAGTTTCGCTAAGCGCGAAATAGCGGCCGCCCCTCGCGAGGATCACACGTCCAATTCGTCCGCCTCTTCCGCGCGGTCCATGATGAAGCGGAAGCGGGCTGAAGCATCCTTGCCCATCAGTTCATTGATGACGCGATCGGTCGTGAGGGCGTCTGAGACGTCTACCCGCAACAGCCGGCGAGTCTTGGGATTCAGCGTCGTGTCCCACAGCACCTTCGGCATCATCTCGCCGAGGCCCTTGAAGCGAGTGATCTCGGCCTTGGCGTTAGGCTTGGCGGCCTTGAGGATGCGGGCCTTGTCGGCTTCGTCGGCGGCCCAGTGTGTTTCCTTGCCGATGTCGATGCGATAAAGCGGCGGCATGGCCAGGTACACCCGGCCGGCTTTGATTAGCGGCAGCATGTGGCGGTAGATGAACGTCAGCAGCAAGGTGGTGATGTGATGGCCGTCGCTGTCAGCATCGGCAAGCAGAATCAGACGCTGGTAGCGGAGCCTGCTTGGATCGCACTCGCTGCCGGCGCCACAGCCGAGGGCGGTGACGAGGTCGGCGATTTCCTTGTTCTCCAGCACCTTCGCCAGCGATGTGCCTTCGGTGTTCAGCACCTTGCCGCGCAGCGGAAGGATGGCCTGCTTGCCGCGGTCGCGGCCTTGTTTGGCCGAGCCACCGGCGGAATCGCCTTCGACGATGAACAGTTCGCTCTCGGCGCGATTGCTGCTGCTGCAGTCGGCGAGTTTGCCCGGCAGGCTGAGGCGGCCGCTGGTGGCGGTCTTGCGGCTGATGCTGGCCGATGCCGCGCGGGACGCTTCGCGGGCTCGGGCGGCGATGATGATGCGATTGACGATCGTCTCGGCAACGCTGCGGTTGTTATTCAGCCAGTGTTCCAGCGCCGGCCGGACGGCGGCGTCGATCATGCCCTGCACCTCGGGGTTGTTCAGGCGGTCTTTCGTCTGGCCCTGAAATTGCGGCTCTTCGACGAAGACGCTGAGCACGCCGAACACGCCTTCGCGAATGTCTTCGACCGCGAGTGTCACGCCGCGCGGCGTGAGGTTGTGCGTTTCGATGTAATTGCGGATGGCCTTGGCGACACCGCCGCGCAGGCCGTTTTCGTGCGTGCCGCCGCTGCCGGTGGGGATGCCGTTGACGTAGCTTTTGAGCAGTTCTTCGGTGTGTTCGGTCCAGCTGAAGCAGACTTCGATGCGGATGCCGTTCGACTTATCGAACACGAACGGCTGCTCGTGCACCGGCCGTGCGTTCTTTTCGGTCAGGAGCTTCCGCAGATAGGCGACGATGCCATCTTCGTGCTTGAAGACTTCCTTCTTCCCGCCGACTTCGTCGTTCCAGATGACCTTCAGACCCTTGTGAACGTAGCTGGCGATTTCCAGGCGTTCACGGATCGTTTCCGGATTGAATTCTGTGCGCGGGAAAATCTGCGCATCGGGATGGAAGAAGATGGTGGTGCCCGTGCCGCGGGCCGGGCCGATCTTTTTGATCTTCCCGGTCGGCTTGCCCTGGCTGAATTCCATCTGCCATTCCGCGCCATCGCGGCGGACGGTTGCAATCAGCTTGGTGCTTAGCGCATTGACGACCGAAGCGCCGACGCCGTGCAGGCCGCCGCTGGTTTTGTAGTTGCCCGCGCCGCCGTTATCGAACTTGCCGCCGGCGTGCAGGGTGCAGAGGATGATTTCAAGCGCTGGCTTTTTGTGCGTCGGATGGGTATCGACCGGAATGACGCGGCCGTTGTAGCGAACGCTGACGCTGCTGAAG
>JAQGHK010000416.1 GCA_028288875.1 Phycisphaerales bacterium
AGGGCAACGCCTACTTCATCGCCTGCCACAAAGGCGCTGAAGATTCGGCCAAGGAACTCGGCGACACGCTGCTGTGGGACGGTCCGACCGATAGCGACCCGGCCAAGCAGAATGAGATCGTCGACACGTGGATCACGCGCGGCGTGGACGTGATCGCCGTCAGTGTCGAAAACCGCGACGGTCTGTCGACGGCACTGCGCAAGGCGCGGGCGAAAGGGATCAAGATCGTCACTTGGGACGCCGACGCCACGCCCGACGCACGCGACCTGTTCGTGAACCAGGCCACGCCGCAGGGCATCGGCGAAACGCTGATGGACAGCGCGGCGACGGCGCTTGGCGGGAAGGGCGAATTCGCCATCGTCACCGCTTCACTGACAGCGGCCAACCAGAACGAATGGATGAAGTACATCGAGAAGCGCCGGGCCGAAAAATATCCGGACATCAAGCTCGCTGTCGTTCGCCCCTGTGACGACCAGCAGCCCAAGGCGTTCGACGAGAGCCGGACCATTCTGAGCGCCTACCCGAATGTGAAGCTGATCATGGCTATCAGCAGCGCCGCCGTCCCCGGCGCGGCCGAGGCGGTAAAACAGTCCGGCCGCAGCGACGTGAAAGTGGTCGGCCTCGGCCTGCCGAATGACAACAAGGCCTACGTGCACGCCGGCATTACGACGGCTGTGGTGCTGTGGAACACCATGGATCTGGGCTACCTCGCGGTCCGCACAGCCGACGCGCTATCGCGCGGATCGCTGAAAGCCGGCGACACGTCCTTCGATGGCGGTCGCATCGGTACGGTCCAGCTTCAAGGTGACAACGTGATGCTCGGCAAGCCGTTCGTGTTCAATGACAGCAACATCGACGGCTTTGATTTCTAAGCCTGCGCCGGCACCGGGGCATTCAGCTCCGGTCCATCACGGAACTCGATCGTCGGCGTCTCGCAACCGATGGCGTCGAACACGACGATTTCATTCTCGCCGCGCTTCAGGAACGAGGCCGGCACGAACAGCGTTTGCTGCGGCCCCACGTTCCAGTAGCGGCCGATGTTGAAGCCGTTGATGAACGCGCAGCCGAGCTGGAATCCCGTTAACGCCAGGAACGTATCGGCCGGTTCGGCATCGATTGTCAGCACATCGCGATGAAACCCCGGCTCGCGTGTTTTGGCGGCCGTAGCGGGCGTCGCCTTGAACGGCAGCGGCGGTAGCTTTTCCAATGGCAGCGATTGATTCGTCCAGCCGAAGAGCGCTCGCCCGTCATGCTCGGTCGGCCCGACGTACGGTGTTTGCGTTAGGCCCTTCGGCTCGGTCACGCGGTGGCCGAAGTTGGAGCGGGCGAGATTGTGGACCAGAATTTCGAGCGTGGCGGCATCGCCTTCAAAATCGAGCGTAAACACCGGCTGCGGGTCGCGGCGATACCCCGTGCCGAGCGAGCGGCCGGCGAGGCGCACGTGACACCAGTCGTGCATGCCGGGCAGATTCAGCGTCAGGCCGCGATAGTTCGCTGAGAGCATCGTGGAGTACACCACAAACCCGCGGCCGTGGCCGAGCTGTTCCATCGTCAGCGGGGCGGCGCTGGGCGTGGGCTTGGCGATCGTCGCGAGGGCGGTACTGAGCGACACGGATTCGGTCAGCTTCAGCGGGCCATAGGCGTGCTTACGCGAAGGCGCGAATGCCCGCTTCGGCCGATCGATGTTCAAGTGCTTGCGGACGACATCGCGACAGGCTTCGTACTTCGGCGTGGTATCGCCGGCCTCGCTCAAGAGGGCGTCATAGTCATAGCTCGTGACGAACGGTTTGAACTCGCCGCTGTCATTCCCGCCGGCGGTGAAGCCCCAGTTCGTCCCGCCTTGAAACATGTAGATGACGGCGTGCGAATCGGGCAAAGCCAGCAGGTCGTCCAGTTCCTTGGCTGTGTCTTCCGCTGAGCGCGTGGCGTGTGTTCCGGTACGCCATTCGTCGAACCAGCCGATCCAGAATTCCATGCACACCAGCGGGCCACTGGGTTGAACCTCTCGGAGCGTGTTGAAACGGTCCACGGCGCGGGAGCCGAAGTTGGCGGTGCGCAGGTCGCCCACGAGGCCGCCGTTGGCAATGGTGAGCTTCTGGAACGTGCCGTCAGAGGTAAACAGCATCACGTCGATGCCGAGCTTGCGGAGCAGATTCTTCAGATGCTGCAGGTATTTTTGGTCGTTGCCGTAATAGCCGTACTCATTTTCGATCTGCATCGCGATGATCGGCCCGCCGCGGGTGCTTTGCAGTGGAGCAAGGCGGCGCATCAGCTCCGTCCAGTATTGCTCGACGTACTGAAGGTAACTCGGCTCGTGGCAGCGGATCTGCAGGCCGGCGTGATTCAGCAGCCACCAGGGCAGTCCGCCCATGTCCCACTCGGCGCAGGCATACGGGCCGGGGCGGTAGATGACGTTCAGGCCCATCTCCCCGGCGAGTTCCACGAAGCGGACGACATCCAGCATGCCTTCAAAATCGAACTGCCCCGGGCACGGCTCGTGGGCATTCCAGAAGCCATAAGTTTCCACGGTGTTACAGCCGAGGTCGATCAGCTTTTCAAACCGGTCGCGCCACGCGGCCTGCGGGATGCGGGCGTAGTGCATCGCACCGCCCATCAGGCGAAACGGCTGGTCGTTCAGGACAAAGCCGTTGCCGGCGACGCGCAGGGTTCGTGGGGTCAAGGCGGTCCTTTCGGATCGCCACTGTATCGCAACATTCGGCGCGGCGGGAGTGATGGCCAGCGGTGCCAGAAGGGCGCAAAAAGACTCCCGGCGCTGATGTGTTGCCTTGGGGGGAAAGCCAACACGGCGCCGGGAGATAGTTCCTCTTTTGGATGTTCTTTCGACCAACTGTAGCCAGTGCAACGCAACTTTGGCCACCTGCTATTTCTACCCAGACGGGAGGGGAAAACCAGGGTGAAATGCTCGCGAAACGACGGGGGACGGGCCGATGATGGCGATGGCCGTCACGGCGCGGTTGCGGTGGCTGGCCGGTTGGGAAAACAGGCATGGATCGGCAACGTCGGCTCCCGCCGGGGCTGGTTTCATCACGTCCGCTACTCGGCCTTGGCCGGGCCGCCGAACTGCGCCGCGCGATGGCGATCATCCCGTTGCTTGCAAGTTTTTCTGTCGCAGATACTTACGTCTGGGACCCGGGCGTCACCGGTTCGTCCAATGGTGGAGGCAGCGGTACTTGGAACGCGACGCTGGCCAATTGGCACCCGTCGGCCGGCACCGGTGATGTCGCTTGGCCGGGCAGCACCGAGACGGCAATGTTCGCCGGCAGTGGCGGGACGGTTTCACTCGGCTCAGCGATCAGCGCCTTCGGGCTGAATTTCACCGCCGCCGGGTACACCGTGGCGGGGTCGAGCGCCGTTCTCAGCCTGGGGGCCGGCGGAATCACCACGGCGTCCGGCACGACGACAATCAACACCGCCGTCGCCCTCACGGCCGCTCAAAGCTGGAACGTCCTTGGGCAATTGACTCTCGGCGGCACCGTCTCCGGCGGCCAACCGCTGACGCTGGCCAGCGGAAATCTGTTTATTGGCGATGGTGCCACCAACGGGTCGATCGGCAATACGAACGTCGCGATCAGCAGCGGGGCGACGCTCAATTTCAATCGATCGGACACCGTCACCTACAGCGGCGTCGTAACCGGCGCCGGCACTGGCCGGCTGACGCACGCCGGCAGCGGCGTCTTAAATCTCAACGGCGGCACCGCGGCCACGCCGAATGCCCCCGGGCAGTTCTTCGTGACGGGCGGCGGCACGGCCAACATTTCCGGCACGTTCAACACCAATGGGTCCAGCAACCAGTTTTCCGTCAGCAGCGGCACGGTGAACTGGGACGCGACGGGCACGCAGTCGGTCCTTTATTTTGGGGTCGGCGACAGCAATACGACGACTTCCGCGGGCGTGTTCAATCTGAACTCTGGAACGCTGAACGTGTCCGCCGCCGGAGGGACGACGCCGACGCTGTTTATCGGCAATTCCAAGGCGAGCGGCCTGATGAAGGTCGCCGGCGGCGCGCTGAATCTGACCTCCGGCAACCTGCAGATCGGCGCGGGCGCTTCGGTCTCGTTCGGCAGCCTCGGCGGAACGCTGACGATCGATAGCGGCAACTTTACTGCCAGCGGGTCATCCGGCCTTTTTCAGCTGGGGCCCGACAGTAAATCGGGTTCGACGCCTGTCGGCACGGGGATCGTGAATCTGAATGGGGGAACGCTCGCCACGGCGCGGACGATTAAGCAGGGCAACAGCCCGAACGCCGTCGGCATCTTTAACTTCAACGGCGGCACCCTGCAGGCCACCGGCAGCACGCTGGCGATGAGCGGGCTCACCGCAAACGTTCTCAACGGGGCGGTGCTGGATACCAATGGCTATTCCATCACGATCGCCCAGAACCTGTCTCACGGCGGCACGGGCACCGACGGTGGGCTGACCAAAAACGGCGTAGGAACGCTTTGCCTCACCGGCAGCAGCACCTACAACGGGCCAACGAACATCAACACCGGCATGCTGCTCGCCAACGGCGTCCAAGTGAGCAGCGGCGGCGCGGTGACCGCATCTTCCACCGGCACGGGCACCGTTTTCATCAATAGCGGCACGATGCTGGCCGGCACGGGCGCGGCGAGTGCGGTCGTCGTGAAAAGTGGCGGCACGCTGACGGCCGGTAATGGACCGTTGAGTACGAATAGCGTCGGCACGCTGACGACGGGCGACCAGACCTGGAACAACGGCGGCACGCTGGCCGTGAAGTTTGCAAAGACGGGCAGCGTGCTGGCGTGGGACCAGATCCATATGGGGGCTCTCAATCTGCCGGCGGTGACGGCGGGGGCGTTCAAGATATCCCTCGTCGACATCAGTAATGCCTTCCCCGCAACCGCTGCCGGCAGCTACACGTTGGCCACGGTGACCGGCTACACGCTCCCGAGCGGATTTTCAGGCGGAACGAACCTCACGAGCCTTTTCACCCTCGACAGCAGCGGCCTGCTTAATGCCGGTACGTACACCATTCAGAGTGGCGGCAGCGGCTCGGCGCAGACGTTGGATCTGGTCGTCAATGGCGGGGCGCAGACCGCGCCCGAGCCCGGCACGACGCTCATGTTCGGCCTGGCGGGCGGGACTCTAATCACCAGAAGGCGGCGCACGCGCTTGACCCAAAGCGCGGCCGGCCCGACAGTGTCGCCCTCACGGAGGCGGCAAGCGGAATGACAACCTGGAAACTGCTCGGTTCTCTGGTCCTGGCCGTCCCGGCCGTCCTGTTGCTGGCGATCGGTCCGCGCTCCAAATCGCATCCGCCGCAGAACGTGGTTGTGGTCGAGTACTGGGAGAAGTGGACCGGCAATGAAGGCGAAGCCCTTCAACGCAGTGTCGACGAGTTCAACGCCACCCGCGGTAAAGAAAAGGGCATCTTCGTCAACTGCCTGTCGACCAGCGGCATCGTGCAGAAAACGCTGGTCGCGACGGCCGGCGGCGTGCCGCCCGATGTGGCTGGGCTGTGGGACCCGACCATCCCGCAAATGGCCGCGCTTGATGCACTGGAGCCGCTGGACGAACTCGCCGCCGCCCACGGCATCAACGACAAAACCTATAAGAAGGTCTTCTGGGATCTGTGCCGGTACGACGGCAAGCTCTTCGCGATGGTGAGCACGCCGTATTGCTACGCGCTGCACTACAACACGAAGATCTTCGCCGAGAAGGCGGACCAGCTGCGTGCCGCCGGCCTCGACCCGACCCGGCCGCCGCGGACGATGGACGAGCTGGACGCTTACGCCAAAGCGCTCGACGAACGCGACAAGGACAACACGCTCATCCGCACCGGCTATCTGCCCACCGAGCCCGGCTGGGACCTGAGTTACATCGCCTACAACTTCGGCGGGTCGTACTGGGACGACGTGAACAAAAAGTTCACCTTTACCGATCCGACGGTCGTCAAAGCCTTTGACTGGGTGCAGAGCTATTCGAAGCGCCTCGGCAAAGATGCGGTGACCGACTTCCGCTCTGGCATGGGCAATTACGATTCGCCGCAGAACTCATTCCTGGCCGGCAAATCCGCGATGATTTCGCAGGGCACGTTTTTCGCCCAGGTGATCCACAACCAGACCAATGGCAAAATGGATGGCCAATGGGCCGCCGCGCCGTTTCCGACGGCCGTGCCAGGGTTAGAGAACGTTACGAGCTGCACCGCCGACGTGCTGGTGATCCCGAAGGGGGCAAAACACCCGAAGGAAGCATTCGAATTCATCGCGTGGCTGAACGAGCAGCGGAACATGGAAGAACTGTGCAATGCGCATTGCAAGATTTCCCCGCTCGCCAAGGTCAGCGAGAATTTCCTCACGCACCACAACAATCCGTACATCCGTGTGTTTGAAACGCTGGCTTCCAGTCCGAACGCGCACGGCACGCCGTCGATCGAGACCATGACGGACGTCGGCGATGAGCTGGGCCTGTTCATCCCCGACCTGATGCTGCAGCGCACCAATGCAAAAGACGGCTTGGCTGTCGTGCAGGCCCGCATGCAGGCCAAGTATGACGAATTCACTGCCCGACAGGCGCTTCACAAGAACTAAGTCATGACTCAAGACCGCGCCGAATTTCGCAATACGATCAGAGGCCTGGCGTTCATCTCGCCGTGGATCATTGGCTTCTGCGTCTTCACCGCGGTGCCGGTGGGGCTGTCTCTGTATTTCAGCTTCTGCGATTTTGCGAATGTCTCGCCGGCCAAGCCGCCGGTATGGATCGGATTGGCTAATTATCGCGAGATGCTCGGCGACAAAATTCTTTGGCAGTGCATCGGCAACACGGCTTATTACGCCGCGCTAACGCTGCCGCTGGGCCTGATCGTCGCGCTCGGCGTGGCAATGCTGCTGAACGCGAAAATCCGCGGGCTGAGCATCTACCGCACGATCGTGTTCCTGCCATCGCTAGTGCCCGCCGTCGCCGCCGCGATGCTGTGGCTGTGGCTGTTCAACAGCAAGCTGGGGCTGATTAACCTCGCGCTACGCGGCCTCGGCTGGTCAGATCCGCCCAGCTGGCTGAACGACCCAAACTGGTCGATGCCGGCCTTGGTGCTGATGAGCCTGTGGGGCGTCGGCAATACGGTCATCATCTATCTGGCCGGCCTGCAGGACGTGCCACGCGAGCTATATGAGGCGGCCGATATCGACGGGGCGACGCCGATCCGCAAGATGTGGCACGTCACATTACCGAGCATTTCGCCCGTCATTTTCTTCAACCTGATCATGGGCATCATCGGCACGCTGCAAGCCTTCACGCAGGCACGCCTGATCATGCCGAGCGACGGCGCGGGCCCGGCCCGCAGCACGTATCTCTACGCGATCTATCTGTACGACAACGCTTTCAAAGGCATGCGGATGGGTTATGCCAGTGCGATGGCCTGGCTGCTGCTGCTGGCGATCTTGGCCCTGACGGCGCTGGCGACCTGGACGAGCAAAAAGTGGGTCCATTACGGCGGAAAATGAGCGAACGGCGTTCGATGGGAAGTAAGCGATCATGAGTTCGACCAACACCGGCCCCCAAAGCATCTCGCCCGCCACGCCCGCGCAAAACGACGTGGCGATGATCGCGTTTCCCCAAACCGGCCGTCGGCGCGGGCGGAAGCCGAAAACGTGGATCAATCACCTGGCCCTGTGGCTCGTTTGCGCGGCTGCCATTGCGCCGTTTCTGTTTCTGCTGACGACCAGCTTCAAGACGCTTGAGAACGCGATGCTGTATCCGCCGCAGTGGATTCCCAGCCCGTTCCGCTGGCAGAATTACACCGACGTCATCGCCAGCGGCAAGACCGATTTCCTGCTCTGGACGCGTAACACGCTGATCATCGCCGTGCTCGGCGTCGGCGGCACAGTCTTCTCCAGCGCGCTCGTGGCGTACGGCTTTGCCAAGGTGAAATTCAAAGGCCGCACGTTTCTGTTCGCCGTGATGCTGGCAACGATGATGGTGCCGTTCCCCGTTACGATGGTCAGCCTGTTCACCATCTTCCGCTGGATGGGCGAGAACACCGGTATCCAATGGCTCGGCACGTTCAAGCCGCTGTGGGTGCCGGCCTGGTTCGGCAGCGCTTTCAATATCTTCCTCCTTCGTCAATTCTTTCTGACGATCCCGGACGACCTCAGCGAGGCCGCCAAAATCGACGGCTGTAGTGAGTTCGGCATTTTCTGGCGCATCATCCTCCCACTGGCCCGGCCGGCGCTGACGGTCGTGGCGCTCTTTGCGTTCATGGGCATCTGGAACGATTTCCTTGGCCCACTCGTCTATTTGCAGCGGCCGGAACAGTTCACGCTGGCGTTGGGCCTGCAGAACTTCCAGAGCCAGCACGGCGGCACGCCGTGGCACCTGCTGATGGCTGCCAGCGTGCTGGTGATTCTGCCCGTGATCTTCCTGTTCTTCCTTGCGCAGAAGACGTTCATCGAGGGCATCGCGACGACCGGCATGAAGGGCTGATCACCGCTTTCTTGCCCGATCCGCGTTTATCTGCGTCCATCTGCGGCTAGATTACCGCCCATGCCGCAACATGGATCAAAACTGCGTGTCGCCCAGGTTGGCCTTGGTCTGATCGGCATTGAGACGATCAAGCTCGCCGCGAGCAAGCCGTGGATTGAAGTCGTCGGCGGTATCGATGTCGACCCCGCCAAAGCCGGCCGACCGCTGGCGGACATCGTGGGCGCGGCCGTTGGTGGGGCGGTGTACGAATCCTTCGACGATATGGTTGCCGCCGGCGTAAAGCCCGACGTCGTTCTGCATACCGCCGGCTCAAAAGTGGATGAGGCATTCGATCAAATTGAGCCACTTCTCGAAGCCGGCGTGCATGTCATCAGCAGTTGCGAAGAATTGCTTTTCCCCAAACTGCGCTCGCCGGTCCGCAGCGGCGAAATCGATCGCCTCTGCCGAAAGCACAACGCGGCCCTCGTCGGCACGGGTGTGAATCCAGGCTTCGTCATGGACCTGCTGCCGGTCTGCCTCACGGGCGTGAGCCGGAGCGTGACGCGGATCGACGTAACGCGCATCGTGAACGCATCCACCCGCCGGATGGCGCTCCAGAAGAAGATCGGCAGCGGCATGGATCCGGACGACTTCCGCGCCCTGTTCAAAGCCGGCAAGGCCGGCCACGCGGGGTTCCAGGAGTCGGCCGCATTGATCGGGCATTGCCTAGGTTGGGCCTTCGACAGCATCGTCGAAACCTGTGAACCGGTAGTCGCGAAAAAGAACATTCAAACTCAATTCTTCAGCGTCGACCGCGGCCTGTGCTGCGGATTGCACCAGGTGATCAACGCCAAGGTCGGCGGCGAGGTAAGACTGCACATGGATCTGCAGATGGTGCTCGATGCCCATGACCCACACGATCGCGTGGTCGTCCACGGTGAGCCGCCCATCGATTGCCGACTGGCCGGTGGCGTGGCCGGCGATGCGGCGACGGTGGCGGCGCTCGTCAACGCGATCCCGCGGCTGATCAAAGTCGGGCCGGGCCTGCATCTGATGGCCGATTTGCCGGTGCCGGCGTTTGCCTGATTCAGAAGGATTGCTGATGAAACTGTTGCGCTCGCTGGCGTTGATTACTCTGCTTGCTTCGTTCGCCGCTGCGGATGCCATCATTCCCACGCCGGCCACGCGGCCAACCAGCAAGCCGGCCGCGCCGGAGCCGCCGCCCGGCGCGATCCGAATTGCCTGCGTCGGCGACAGCATTACCTACGGCCACAACATTCCCGATCGTGAGCACCAGAGCTATCCGGCGCGCCTCGGCGTTCAACTCGGCGACAAGTACTTCGTACGCAATTACGGATCGAACGGCACGACCGCGCTGAAGGCCGGCAATCGGCCGTATGTTCAGCGGCCGCTCTATCAGGCGGCGCTGGCGTATAAGCCGGACATCGTCGTGATCGGCCTGGGGACGAATGACACCAAGCCGGGGAACTGGAAGCATCAAGACGAATTCGTTGCGGATTACGAATCGATCATCACGGCGTTCAAGACCGCGAACCCGGCCGTGAAGGTGTTTGTCTGTGTTCCGGTGCCGGACTTCATGCCCGGCGAGGCGGAGATTCGCGATAGCGTGCTGGTGGCGGAAGTGAATCCGATGATCAAGCGGATCGCGAAGGATACGGGCGCGACGGTGATCGATTTGCGGACGCCATTGGAAGGGCGCAAGGAACTGTTCCCGGACACGATTCACCCGAACGCCGAGGGCGCGGCGATGATGGCAAAGACGGTGGCCGCGGCGATTGCGGGGCGATAGCCCAACCATAGATGAATAGAAATGCCACGTGTAGCCGGCGAGCATGCTCGCCGTTCGACCGTGAGTTAACTCCACCCGCAGAACACGGCGAGCATGCTCGCCGGCTACACGTGGCGATCGGCATCGTTTACGGGGTGACCAGCTCTCGAAGCGTCGTCGCATCCGCCACCAACTGCTCCGGCTGATCACCTTTCACAAATTCCAGCAGCGCAAAACGCTCCTGCCCGTCTTCCGCGATCGTTTCAAAAAACGCCTTCCAACGATCCGCACCCTCCGCCAGCGGATGCCGGTCCGCCCCCGTCGGCCACCACTGGAAGACGTGAATGTTCCCCAGCCAGGGCCGCAATTGGCGGATCTCGGCCGAGCCGGTTTCGGGCGATGCCCCGTTGCGCGGCTGCCAGCCGCTGAGCAGATTCGGGCGGTCGGTAGCATTCAGCAGGCTAAGCGTCGATTCCAGCGAGTCGGTCAGCGTACCGCCGTGGTATTCCAACGTGATCGTCAGCCCATTGGCCGCTGCGAGGTCGCAGACGCGGGCGATATCTGCGACGACGTTCGCCACATGCGCCTCATCGGCCGCTTCCGATCCCAAATGGCCAGCCCAGATGCGGATCGTCGGCGCGCCCAGTGCCACCGCCGAAGCTAGCACGGCGTCGAAATCGCCCGGCGCACCGCCGGCCCGGTAGTACGAACCGTACGCCGAGACGGCGATGTTCGCCTGTTCGCACGCTTCGCGGGCGGCCCGAGTGGCGACGACATCGCCGGGCGGCACATGCACATCGCCGCCCCATTCAATCGCCTCCAATTTCGCTTTGCGGGCCAAGGAAACGATCTCGGGCACCGACAGGCTGCGAAAGGTGATCGAGACTAAACCGGGACGAATCAGGGAAGAGTTAGGCATAAGGGCGCTCTGGCCGCTGATGGTACCCGGCGTCGCACTTTCGGGAACAACAGCAAAGTTGAGCGCGGGTTCCCGCGAATTGCGTATAAACTCGCGTGACGTTCCGCTAGACGACGGCCGGGCCATGGCGCCTGCTTGTTTTATCAAGGTGCACCAGGAATGAACCGTTTTCGATCGATCGCCGGATTGCTGCTCGTCGCCCTGTGCGTTTGGCCGGCCGCGCTGGCTAACGCGGCGGGACAGGCGACCGTCACCGCGGCGGCTGATCACGATCACGCCAAGGCGGGCGACAGCGTCACCATTGATGTGACGATCGATGTCGCCCAAGGCCTGCACGCGCAGTCGCACACGCCCAACGATCCGAATTACATCCCGCTGGTGCTCACCCCCAAGGCCATGCCTGGCGTTACCTTCGGCACGCCCGTGTACCCAGCCGGTGTCGATGAAACCTATCCCGGCCTCGGCACATTGAACGTGTACACCGGGCAGGTCGTCGTGAAGTTGCCAGTGAAGATCGCCGCAGACGCGGCCGGCCCACTTAAAGTGGCGGGCGTGGTGCGGTATCAGGCGTGCAACGACACGGCCTGCTTCCCGCCGCAGCGGGCGCCGTTTGAAGTGACGATCACCGTTGAAAGCGGTAAGGCCCCGGCGACCACGCAGGCGGCCGTACCGCCCGTTGCCACGCCACCTGCGACCCAGGCGGCCGTCGCGACCACTGCCCCTGCCGATGCCGCGGCCGTATTGCCGCCGCCTCCCGCCGAGCCGGCCGGCTGGCTGACGCTGAGTGACAATTCTTACGGCCTCGCCTTCGCGATGGCGTTCGTGGTGGGCATCATCTTCAACGCCGTCCCCTGCGTGCTGCCGGTCGTGCCACTGAAAATCGCTGGATTTTATGAAGCTGCTCAGCACGACCGCCGCAAATGCTTCATGCTCGGCCTGGCGTTCAGCGCGGGCTTGGTGGCCAGCTTCGCTGTGCTGGCGCTGCTGGTTGTCGTGCTGAGAACGCTGACGTGGGGCGGCCTGTTTCAGCAGACGTGGTTCACGATCAGCATCGTTCTGGTGCTGACGATCATGGCGGCCAGTCAATTCGGACTGTTCACGATTAACCTGCCGACGGCCGCCTATGGCTTCTCGCCGCGGCACGATACTTACACCGGCAATGTGCTATTCGGCATCCTGACCGCTGCATTGTCGACGCCGTGCACCATCGGCCCGTTCAGCGCTCTGCTGACTTGGGCTCTGGCTCGGCCGCCGGTGCTTGGGGCGGCGACGATCGTTGTTGTCGGGTGCGGCATGGCGTCGCCGTACCTGGTGATGAGTGCCTTCCCGCAGGTCGCCCGCAAGTTCCCGCGGACCGGGCCTGTCGGTGAAATCATCAAGCAAACGCTAGCGTTCTTCGTCCTGGCAACGGCCGTCTACTTTGCCCGACCGCTGATCGGCTCGTGGATCGCGCCGGCCGCCTTCTGGTGGACGCTGTTTGCCATCGTCGCGGTGGCATGCGTGTTCCTCGTGATACGGACGATTCGGTCCGTTGGCACGCCGCGGGCGATTGCGATCAGCAGCGTCATCGCCGCCATCGTGGCCCTCGGCAGCGGATTGGGCGTCGCATCGCTCGCACGGCATCCTTACCAGTGGCAGCCGTACACCGACGTTGCGCTGGCCGAGGCGATCAAGACTGGCCGGCCGGTGCTAATCGACTTCACGGCCGACTGGTGCGGCAATTGCCACGTACTGGAAGCGTGGGTGATTAACGATAAGTCGATCGTTCACGCCGTGCAGACCGGCGGTGTGATCATGCTCAAGGCCGACGTGACCTACGGCACCGAGGCGGCCGTGCCGCTGAAAGACAAGCTGGTGCCGACGGGTGAGATTCCGCTGACGGCCGTTTACCTGCCGGGGCAATCCGAGCCGAAGTTGCTTAAGGGCATCTATACGACAGCTGATCTGCTGCACATCCTGGATGAGAAGAAAACCGATTCCGCGGCAATCGTTCTATCGAATAACGGTTAAGCGCGGAAGCTAATTCCGAACCGCGAATCGTGCCGCCGTGATGGCGATCGAGAAGAACGCCAGCGCCACCAGCGCGATCGGCACTGCGATCAGGATCAGCCCGAAGCTTGGCCAGTTCACAATGAGCAACTCGGCCAGCGCGGCGAGAATAGCGATCGCGATGAGGGTTGAGAGAATCGCGCTGGTCACCATCAGGCCGCGATCGCTCGGGACGCGAGCCCGGAGTGTTGTACCGCTGCCATAGTCCAGAACCGCCTGCGGCAGGGGCGGCGGCCTCACAGTGCCCAGACCACCCGTCCGTTCACGATCGTATGCGTCGCGCGGCCCTTCACCTGCCGGCCGTGGAAGGGGCAGTTGCGGCTTTTGCTCTTGAACTGAGTCTTGTCGATCGTCCACGATACGTCCGGGTCGATGATCGTAATGTCCGCGGCTCGGCCTACCTGCAGGGTGCCGCGAGTGCTACGGATCAGTTTAGCAGGGGCCGTGCTCATCAGGTCGATCAATTTCATCCAAGTGATGTGACCGGGCGTGACGAGCGCCTGAGCGTAGAGCGCCATCGCGCCTTCCAAGCCGATGATGCCATTGGGGGCCTTGGCGAATTCCAGCTCTTTTTCTTCTGCCCGGTGCGGGGCGTGATCGGTGGCGAGGATGTCGATCGTGCCATCGACAACGCCCTGAATGCAGGCAGCCACGTCGACGGCGGTGCGCAGCGGCGGGTTCATTTTAAAGTTCGTGTCATAGCCGCGGCAGTCTTCGTCGGTCAGCAGCAGATGATGCGGCGCGACTTCGGCCGTCACCGGCAGGCCGTCTTTTTTTGCTCGGCGGATCAGTTCCACGCTGAACGCCGTGCTGATGTGCTGGACGTGATACCGGCAGCCGATGGTGCGGTTCAGCAGCACGTCGCGGGCGATCATCAATTGCTCGGCCTCGGCCGGCAGGCCGGGCAGGCCGAGGGACGTGCTCACCACGCCGGCGTGCATGGCGCCGCCCGCGAGCTTTTCGTCCTCGCAGTGCTGCATCACCAGGCCATCAAACATCTTGATGTACTGGAACGCCTTCCGCATGACCGAAACATCGTTCACGCCGGCCCCGTCGTCCGTGAACGCGACAGCCCCGCGGCGGTGCATGTCTGCCATCTCGGCCAGTTCTGATCCATCACGGTGCTTGGTGATCGATCCGGTCGGCAGCACGTTGCACAGGCCGAGGCGTTCTGATTCCCGCAGCACGAATTCGATCTGTGCCGCGTTATCGATGGCCGGCTTGGTGTTCGGCATCACGCAGACGGTGGTAAACCCGCCCGCAACAGCGGCGGCCGCGCCGCTGGCGATGGTTTCTTCTTCCTCGTCGCCGGGTTCACGGAAATGAACGTGAACATCGATCAGGCCAGGCGCAACCAGCTTGCCGACAGCATCAATGATCTGGTCCGGCTTGGTCGCCGGCTGGTATCCGGCCGCCCGCTGAGTGATGCGGCCGTTCTCGATCAGCAGGTCGAGCTTTTCCTGCGTATTGGTGGAGGGGTCGAGAATGGTGCCGTTTTGGATGAGGAGCGTTGGCATGGTTGGCGTTTTCTTAAACTCTCGACACCAGATACAGAACCGCCATGCGTACGGCCAGCCCGTTTTCGACTTGCTTCAGGATGCCGCTGCTTGCGCCGTCTGCGATATCGCTTTGGATTTCCACGCCGCGGTTCATCGGCCCCGGATGCATGACGAAGACGTCTTTTTTGCAGCGGGCGAAGCGGTCGCTGGTGAGGCCGAACAGGCTGGTGAACTCGCGGACGGTTGGGAATTGGGCCGATTTCATGCGCTCGTTCTGCACACGCAGCATGTTGATCACGTCGACTTGGCCGATGATCGAATCGAAGTCGTGGACGACCTTCGCGCCCAGCTTTTCGAATGTCTTGGGCACCAGTGTCGGTGGGCCGACGAAGATGACTTCGGCGCCGAGCTTTTTCAGGCCCCACAGATTGCTGCGGGCAACCCGGCTGTTGCCGATGTCGCCGACGATCGCCACCTTCAGCCCCTCGATCCGGCCGAAGCGTTCACGCATCGTGTAGAGATCAAGCAGGCCTTGCGTGGGGTGTTCATGCGCACCGTCACCAGCATTGACGATGCTGCAGGAGAGGTGCTTGGCTAGCGTCTCCGCCGCGCCGGCGGCGCTGTGGCGGACGACCATCACATCGACGCCCATCGCCTCAATATTGCGGGCCGTGTCGATCAGTGTTTCGCCCTTGCTGACGCTGCTGCCGCTGCCGGAAAAATCGAGGACATCGGCCGACAGCCGCTGGGCGGCGAGCGAGAAACTCATCCGCGTGCGCGTGCTGTCCTCAAAAAACGCGTTGACGATGACCTTGCCGCGCAGGGCTGGCACTTTCTTGACGCTGCGGGTGCTGACTTCCTTAAAGCCGACGGCCGTATCGAGGACGAACGTAATTTCCTCGGCCGACAGGGCTTCGAGCGAGAGCAGATGTTTGTGCGTCCAGGCAGACATTCGGTCCCTTGTAAGGCCCGCCGTTGCGGACCGGTTCGATCATGGGCCGCCTGAGGCGGACCGTACGTTAAATCCGCTGCATCACGTCGATTCCGTCTTCGCCGTCACGTTCGAGCATTTTGACTTTGACCTGCTGAACGGCCGGCAGGTTAATCCGCAGGGCGGCGGCGTCCGGATGAATCGGCAATTCCCGCCCGCCGCGATCGACGAATACGGCCAGCCGCACAATGCTCGGCCGCCCGAAATCAGCGAGGGCGTCGAGCGCCGCCCGCGCGGTGCGGCCGGTGTAGAGCACGTCATCGACAAGCACCAGCGGACGCTTGTCGATTTCGATATCCAATTCGGTCGGATGCACGATGGCCCGCGGCCCAAGCTCCGAAAGATCGTCGCGATAGAGCGTGATATCGAGCGTACCGTGGCCGACCTGCTTTGCACCGCGGGCCGCCAGCATCGGCAGCAGCCGCTGGGCGAGGAGCTCGCCACGCGTACGAATGCCAACAACGTTGAACGGCTGTTCGACGATCACGCTCGCCGCAATGCCGTTGGCAAACTTCTCCAACAGGGCGGCGAAATCTTTGGCGTCGTAGTGCGTCTGCATTGTCTTAGCTGCGACGCCTGCGTCGCCTTTCCTCAAGACTTCATTCTGCCGCGCGAGGCAACGCAGGCGTTGCAGCTACGCCTTTACCACATGCGGGTGTTTCCCGCAGGCGTTCCGCGTATCGACGATGAGCTTGCTGTTCTTGATGACCAAGTCCCAATCGAAAGCCGCGTGATTCGTGGCGACGACCACGCAGTCGTAGCTGGCCAGCGATTCCTTGCTCAGCGCCACGCTCTTCATGTGCAGATCGTGCTCACGCATCTTGTGCGTCTGCGGCACGTGCGGGTCGCTGTAATCGACGTGGGCACCGATGGCTTCCATCTTTTCGATCAGCTCAAAGCTGGGGCTTTCGCGGACGTCGTCGACATCGGGCTTGTAGGCCAAGCCAAGGACGAGGATCTTGCTGCCGTTGATCGATTTCTTTTGGCCGTTGAGGGCGTGCATCGTCTTTTCGACGACGTAATCCGGCATCCGGCGATTGATCTCGCCCGCCAGTTCGATGAACCGGGTGCCGTGGCCGTATTCGCGGGCTTTCCAGGTGAGATAGAACGGATCGATCGGAATGCAGTGCCCGCCGAGGCCGGGGCCGGGGTAGAAGGCCTGGAAGCCAAACGGCTTGGTCTTGGCCGCTTCGACCACTTCCCACACGTCGATGTCCATCGCGTCGAGCACGACTTTCATCTCGTTCACCAGCGCGATGTTCACGGCGCGGTAAATGTTTTCCAGCAGCTTAGCCGCCTCGGCCACTTCAGCGGAGCTGACCTGAATGACCTGCTTGATGGCCTTTGAATACAGGGCGGTCGCGACCTTGCCGCTCTCGGCTTCGATGCCGCCGACCAATTTCGGAATGGAAACCGTGTTGTGATCTTTGCGGCCCGGGTCTTCACGTTCGGGGCTGAAGGCCAGGTAGAAATCTTCGCCGCACTTGAAGCCCTTGGCCTCGAACACCGGCAGCATGTTCTCACGGGTGGTGCGGGGGTAGGTCGTCGATTCAAGGACGACCAGCTGCCCCTTGCGGAGCGTTTTCGCGATCGCGGTGGCCGTCTTGTCGATGTACGAAAGATCGGGCTCTAAATGATGGCCCAGCGGGGTGGGCACGCAAACGATGACGGCGTCGGCCTCACCGAGGCGGGCGAAATCGGCGGTGGCGTCAAAGCGATCGCCGAGCATGTCGCTGACGAGGGTTGCGCCGAGGTGCTTCAGATAGCTCTCGCCGCGCTTTAAAAGCGTGATTTTTTCAGGATCGACGTCAAAACCCAAGACCTTGAAACCGGCCTTGTGGAATGCCGCCATCAGGGGCAGGCCGACGTATCCAAGACCGATCACGCCAACGACCGCAGAACGGTCTTCAATTTTTGCTAGCAAGTTCGCCATATGACAGGGCGGATTGTAGCGACAGCCGGGTAAATTCCGAATGAGAGGGCCAAGGTCTTCATGCGTCGACAGTTACCGCGTCGAGGCATCGGGCCTGGCAGGCCAGAATCAGGCCGTCTTTGCGGTCGGCGGCGGTGAGGCCTTCGGTGTTATCCATGGCGACGTGGCCGGCCTGCAGGCGGATTTTGCAGGTGCCACAAATACCACTGCGGCAGTCGAAAGGGATCTCAATGCCGTTGTTTTCGGCCAGTTCCAGGATCGATTCGCCGTCGGGCTGATCGACGGTCTGGCCGGATTTGGCGAAAGTGAGGGAAGCGTCTTCGCTGGCCACGGCGGGCGCTTCATCCGCCTGAACGGCGTCGCCGCGGGAGGGCGGGGTGAAGGATTCGAACTTTATCTTAGCCTCGGGCACGCCGAGGTCGGCCAGCAGTTTGCGGGTTTCGGCGGCCATGGCGTCGGGGCCGCAGATGTGGAACTCGTGGGACAGGATATTCGGGACGACGCGTTTCAGCGATTCCGCGTTCAGCCGACCGCGATCGCCGTGCCAGGATTCCTCGGCCCGGGTCAGCGTGATCGTGACGTGCAGGTTTCTGTGCCGCTTTTTCAGTTCATCCAGCTCGTGCCGGAAGATAATGTCGGCCTCCGTGCGGGCGATGAAGATGAAATAGATCTCTCCCGGCCAAGCCAGGTCGGTGAGGTATCGCAGCTTCGACATCAACGGCGTGATGCCGACACCGCCCGCGATCAGGACGACGCTAGAGGATTCGTCGCCCGTAAACGTGAATTTCCCAGCCGGCGCGGACACTTTCAAAACGTCGCCGGTTTTCAGCATGTCGTGCAGGTGCTTGGAGCCGGTGCCGGCCTCTTCGCGCTTCACGGTGATTTCGCAGTAGCCGGCCCGCGTGGGGCTGGAGGCAATTGTGTAAGAGCGATTCACCTTTTTGCCGTCAATATTCAGCGCCAGGTTCAAATACTGCCCCGGCCGATACTCGAACGGCAGCATCCGGCCCATCGGCGGGACGAAGCGGAATGTCTGCACTTCCGGCGTCTCCCGGAACACGCAGGCCAGCTTCAGTTCGCCGGTCCAGAACTTCGGTTTGGACGGCGTCGCGGCGGCCGTGGCTTTGAGCTTGTTGTAGGACCGACGCAGAAGCACGTGGGAGGCAATCACGCGATACAGCAACAACAACCCGAAGATGCCGGCGATGACCTTCGACTGCGTGCTGGCGAACTTGCCGACGTTCAAATAGTGCAGCGAGCCGAAAATCGCGGCGAGATAGACCAGCCGATGAAGCCGTTTCCAGTTGGCAGGGCCCAGGCGGCGAATCATGCCGGCGGTGCTGGTCAGTGTCAGCGGGATGAAGATCAGCAGCGCGATCAGGCCGTAAATCAGGTAATTCGTGTAGAGCGGCGGGTGGCCGAAGATCTCGTGAATCGTGCTGTCGATGCTGCGTTCGCGGTCCCACCAGAAGAAGATGCTGAAATGCGCGAAGGCGTAGAACGCCGCATAAAGGCCGAGTGTGCGGCGGTGGGGGATCAGGGCATCCAGGCGGGCGATCTGGCGAATCGGCGTG
Source organism: Phycisphaerales bacterium (assembly GCA_028288875.1). Lineage (GTDB taxonomy): Bacteria > Planctomycetota > Phycisphaerae > Tepidisphaerales > Tepidisphaeraceae > RYN-431. The sequence continues at coordinate 19,194 of JAQGHK010000416.1, forward strand.
ATGGCCAGCGAGCCGATCAGGAAAATCAGGGCGAGCAATCCGGTGGTGCGGATGGCGAAATTGACAGGATTCGCGCCAAGCTGGCCATGGGACGCGTCCCACACCAGGACGGAAGCCGGCACGGCGCCGTTGATCCATACGACAAGTCTTGCAAAGCGGGCGTTGGTCATCTTGGCCTTGGCGGGAGCCTTAGTAGAACTTGTCCAGATCCATGCCGCTGTAGAGGGAGGCGACCTGCTCGGCGTAGCCGTTGAACATCAGCGTCGGAATGCGGCCGCCCGTGCCGCCGATGCGCTCCTCGGTGGCCTGGCTCCATCGCGGGTGATCGTGCTTTGGATTCACGTTCGCGTAAAAGCCGTACTCCGGCGGGTTCAGCTTCTGCCACGTGCATGGCGGCTCTTTGTCGACCAGCGTGATCTTCACGATCGACTTGATCCCCTTAAAGCCATATTTCCATGGCACAACAAGCCGCAGCGGAGCGCCATTAGCGGCCGGCAGCTCTCGGCCGTAAAGGCCGCTGGCGAGCATCGTCAGCGGGTGCATGGCTTCGTCCATGCGCAGGCCCTCAACATACGGCCACGGCAGAACGTCCGGCGTTTGATTCGGGAATCGCTTGGGATCGTTCAGCGTCTCGAAGGCGACGTATTTCGCGCTGCTGTTCGGTTCGACGGCATTGAGCAGGGCGGAGAGGCTGAATCCGTCCCACGGGATCACCATCGACCACGCTTCCACGCACCGCATACGATAGACACGCTCTTCCAGCGGCGCGAGCTTCAGCAACTCATCCAGATCGAACGTTTTGGGCTTGGCACACAGGCCACCGACTGCGACCGTCCATGGCCGGGAGACGAAGTTCTTGGCGGCGCGCGAGACGCCTTCCTTGTCGGTATCGAATTCGTAGAAGTTGTTGTAATTGGCGACTTTATCCAGCGGCGTCATCGGCTCGTTGACCCGGAAGCCGCTCGCCGCCGACGGCTGGCTGGTGGACTGCGTCAGGCCGGACAGGGCGGCGGTTTTGACCTCGCCGGTGCCCGCCCGGTTCAGACGCCGATAAACCGTGCCTGTCGCCGCGACGCTGGCGGCCAAGATGCCGGCGCGGAGCAACTGACGGCGGTTCAAAAATGCGCTTTCCGGCGTGATTTCACGATGAATTTGGCGATCGGCATCGGTCATGGGGCGAGCCTTTTGTCGTCAGAATCGAACGGCTCAGAAACGAAACCACCACGGCCACGGTTTTATTCCGCGTTTACGGCCGCCGGCGATTTTGTCATTTTCCGCGCCCACTCTACAGTATCGGCCTATGGACTTGTGCAACATTCTGGCCGAGCTGGCATCACCCGCCCGCGCGGGCTGGGCGCCGGTGGCGCTGATGCTGATGATCGCCTTTCTGTTCGCCGTCGGCACGATCACGGCGTCGCTGACCATCGGCCCGGGTCGCCAAGGCCCCGGCAAGAGCACGCCGTACGAAAGCGGCATGACCCCGATCGGCGACACGCACCGACGGTTCAACGTCCGGTTCTACATCGTCGCGATGATCTACCTCGTGTTCGACGTGGGCATCGTCTTCCTGTTCCCCTGGACCAGCCTGTTCGCCCCGTATGTGCAAAGCCACCCGGATCACAGCGGCGTGCTGCTGGGACAAATGGTGATTTTCGTCGCCATCCTGATGGTGGCTTACGCCTACGCCTGGCGTAAAGACGTCTTCAAGTGGGACTGATGTCGCTGGCGGTGGTCCGGCAAGGCATGGGCCGCTCCGGGCGAAATTGATTCAGCGCTCAGGCAGGTCGGCGGTATCAGGGGGCAGATGACGTTGCCGCTCAGTCCTGCCGATAGCCTGACTCTCGCTGCGCCCGTCCAATCGGTTCCGCGCCGGCCGTTTCGCGATCACCGGACCCTTCCGCTGCTGCTCCTTCTGACGCTGATTGCCGGTGTCCTCCGTTTCGTTTCACTGGATCGCCCGAGCGTCTGGGGCGACGAGGCCGCCACGTATGGCCGCGTCGGCGGGACGTACCAGGAGCTCCTCGATCAACTGGCCGATTCGTCGTTCCCGCCGCTGCATTACGAAGCGGAATGGTGGATCGCTCAGGGGATGCCTTACTGGGGCACCTTCGATCATCCGGACAACCCGGATGCCCCGCGGCGGTTCACGCCCACCCGGCGTCTCGCTGGCGGGCCGATCACGCTCACGCCGTTCGCGCTCCGCTTCATTCCCGCCGCGGCCGGCACGCTGTTCGTCCCGGCGATTTTCTTTCTCGCAGTGCAACTCTTCGGCCGCCGCATCGCGCTGACAGCGGCGGCCCTCGCGTGCTTCAGCGCCTACGCACTCGTCTTCTCGCGTGATGCGAAGATGTACATGCACTTCTGGCTGTTCGTCACGCTTCACGTGGCGTGTGCACTTTGGTGGGTTCGCACGCGGCGATCGCTGGCGTGGGCGTGTTGGGTGCTGTGCGGCCTGATCATGGTCGGCCTGCATGGCAGCGGGTTTGTCATCCTGCTGATTGATGCGCTGATCGTTTTCACCTCGCCGCGCCAGTACTGGTTTCACACAATTAGGGCTGTACCGTTGGGCTTTTGGACGAGCGCCATCTTGCCGAATCGGCTCATCGGATTTGTCCAGAACCGCCGGGGCGTCGAAGATTCCGCGCGATGGTATCGTGTCGCGAGACAGCGAAGCGGTATTGCCTGGCAAAAATTTCGGCTGCCGGTTTTCGTGCCGTTCGTTATTGGCGTTCTGATCATCGCCGCCGCCGCGCAGGGGCCGCTCGGATTTTACTCGGCATTCAGTCGCAAGATTCAAGGCGTCACCGAGCGTGACCCGGCCCAAGTGGATCTTGGTGAGCTCGGCATCGGCTGGGTCGGAATTTACAACCAAGGCCGTACGCTGCCGAGCTATCTGCTTTACACGAGCAGCGCCTATCTGACCGGATGGGAATGGCCGCGGCATTTCCCGGAGAAGAACATCGACGATCAGGCGCGCTCCGAGCCGCGCACGCTATGGCTGCTGCAGACGGCGACGGTGTCGCTGCTGGGCCTTCTCACAATCGGCATTGTCCCGTGGCGGCGGCTTTTTCAGCCTGGCCGATCGCGGGCGGATCGAATCTTTCAGGACGGCCGAGTCTGGCGACCTGTTCGTACGCGCCGTGTGCTGTGGCTCGGCCTGTGGCTGACGATGATTCCGTGGGTCACCTATTCGCAATCCACTCAGGTCCCGCTGAATCCGCTCGACGGTGTCGCCAAAGTGTTCTTGGTTTCTCCTCCGACGGTGAATTGGCCGCGATTGCCCGTGGTGGTTAGCACAACGATGAGCACGTGGGAGAAGTCGCGCCAATCGTTCGACGCGTTCTGCAAGGAATGGCCGGCAGCGTGGCGGGCTTACTCGGCCGCGTGGACCGGGGGCAACCTAAGCGTGCCGACGGTCTATGTCGCGATCTTTACGGCCACCGCATTTCTCGGCTTGGTCCTGCTCAAACGCCGGGCGATCGGCTGGGGCACGGTCCGGCTGCTGTGTGTGATCCTGCTCCTTCTTACGCTGACTGCGGTCATTGCCGTTCTGCCGAGGAAGATCGACAGCGACGTCTGGCTGCCGCGCTATCTCGGCACGATTCTGCCGGCGTTCTTCGTATTCATTGCCGTGCTGATTGATCGTCAGCCGGTCCTGCTTCGCTGGTTGACGATCGGGCTGTTTGTGCTCGTCAATATGGGCCAGTTTTCCGCCCGTGTGTGGGGTTACGCCGACCCGCCGACGGGTTTGATGGCCGCGGATGTGGTCGCGGCACAGCCGAAGTCGGTGATCGCCGCGCATCCCGATCGCCCGACATTCCGCGCGTACGCGTTCTTCGGCCCGTTCTTCACCGCCGAGCCCGGCGGCGGCACGCTGTTCACGCCGACCGGCCGCTACTACCTGCGCACGCTGTCCGGCGTGCCGGGCCACCTGCTGCAGGTGCGTTTCGGCGGCTTTGAGTCGAACCTTCAAGTCCGCAAATATACCGACGCGTCGGCCATCGAAAGCGATCTGAAGAACAGTCCCGAAGTGCAGCGCTTCGTCGTCTGGACAGCGATGCCGTTTGGCGAGCTCGATCTGAATGAAGAAATCGGCGATCGCCTCTACGGCCGCTTCCGTCGAGTGAACGATGAAGTGTGGCCGGTGCGCGACCATTGGCGGTGGTATGACCGCTTCCAGGTTCGCCGGCGGACCTACGAACGCGTTCCGCCGACGACCGCTTCTGCCAGTCATTGATTACGCCAGCGCTGTGCCCAGACTGCTGCCGGTTTTCGCTTGGCCAGCGGTCAGCGTGATCGTCAGTGCGCCGCTCGCGGCCGGGTAGGTTTGGATCCAGCCCGCCGGTATCACCTGCCGCACAAAATATTGTCCTGCCGCTAGATTCGTGAAGCTGAACACGCCGTTCGTGCCCGTGGTGACGGCGGTCTCGTTCGCATCCTTGACGTTGTCGTTATCCAGATCGAGCCAAACGGTTCGGCCGGCGATGCCTTTTTCGCCGCTGCTCCATTTGCCATCGCGAATGGTGTCGTTGATGACGTAGGCAGTGATCGATGCTGTGCCGGGCGGCGGCGGCGGGGGAGGCGGTGGCGGCGTCACCGTGCCGCCGGTGGTGTAGAAATCGAGCCCACTGCGCGCTACGCCGTCGCTGATTTTCGTGACGATCGCGCTACCAGCGGTGGGGCGCGTTTGCGTCCAGCCGGAGGGCAGAATCTCGCGCAGTGTGTACGTGCCAGCGCCGACGCCGGTAAAGATATATTTTCCGTTGCTGGCCGTGACTGCGGATCGTTCTCCGGCATCGAGCGTGCCGTTGGTGTTGCTGTCGATGTACACCGTGCGGCCGGCGACGCCGACTTCGCCGCTGCCCCAGGT
>JAQGHK010000419.1 GCA_028288875.1 Phycisphaerales bacterium
CCATTACACCCCGCTGCTGGGCCGCGACCAGACGGGCGGCCGGTTCGGCATTTCCATCAATCGCAGCCAGCCCGGCGACGGCCCGCCGCCGCACCTTCACCGCAATGACGACGAAGGCTTCTACATCCTGGAAGGCGAAATGACCTTCCTTTACGGCGATCGGCTGCTGATCGCCGGCCCCGGCACTTTCGTCTGGGGGCCACGCAATGTCGTGCATTCGTTCAAATGCACCTCCGCCACGCCCGCGGAAACAGTGCTGATCGTCACGCCGACGGCGTTTTTCGACTTCGCCGCCACGCTGTCCAAGCCGGCCGACCGATTTGAAGACGTCCCGGAAATTGGGCAGGAAGACATCGCCAAACTACTGGCCGTCGCCCCGGAATACGGCATCGAAATGAGGTTCGATTATCCGATGCCCGCCGTCATCGGCAATGCCGCGGGCGCGAGCAAGCAGCTTTGGGTCATGGGCGAGCACGTCAGCTACCTGGCCACCAGCGAGCAGACGGCCGGGCAGTTCACGGTGGTTGAAATCCGCACCGCCCCCGGCGGCGGGCCGCCGCCGCACGTGCACACGGTGCAGGACGAGGTTTTCTATATCGTCGAAGGCCGCCACGAAGTGCTGCTGGACGGCCGTACCGATATCGCGGGCCCCGGCGACCTGGTCTTCATCCCGCACGGCACGCGGCACCGGTATTCAAACATCGGCGATCAGCCCGGCAAGATGCTCAGCATCCACACGCCCGGCGGTTTTCAAAAGTTCTTCGATGAATGCGGCGTGGATGCCGCGAACCACCCGACCGCCCCACAGATGCCCCCGCCACCACCGGAAGCCATCGAGGCCCTACTGGCGCGGCACGGCACGACCATGTGAGCGCCACCCAGCAGCGGTACTCACGGCAACGGCGTGTCGAGCACGGTCTTCGTCTGCTTCTCACGAAAGGCGATTAGCCGCGCCGCCAGCGCTTCGTCATGCGTCGCCAGAATCGCCGTGGCGAGCAGGGCCGCATTCTTCGCACCAGCCTCGCCGATCGCCAAAGTGCCGACGGGAATGCCGGCGGGCATCTGGACGATCGACAGCAATGAGTCCACACCGTTCAGGATCGACGATTTCACTGGCACGCCCAGCACCGGCAGGTGCGTTTTGCTCGCGCACATGCCCGGCAGGTGCGCCGCCCCGCCGGCGCCGGCGATAATCACCTTCAAGCCCCGCCCGGCCGCCGATGCGGCGTATTCGAACAGCAAATCCGGCGTGCGATGGGCGGAAACGATCTTTGTCTCATTCGCCACGCCGAGCGAGGTGAGCATTTCCGACGCATGCCGCATCGTTTCCCAATCGCTCTTGCTGCCCATGATGATTCCGACGCGTGCGGGGTCTGCCATGGCCGTAAGATACAATGAACCGCGAAGCTCACGAAGACGCGACGACGGCCGGCCGGGATAATCGCGGATTTTTCGGGTATTCTGGGCAGCTTCGTCGTGATCCTATGCCCGAGATTGTCCTAGCCACCCTCAACGCCAAGTACGTGCACGCCGCGTTCGGGCTGCGCTATCTCATGGCCAATCTCGGCGACCTGCAGCCGCGGGCGGCCATTCGAGAATTCGATATCAACCAGCGCGTGATCGACATCGTCGAGGCCGTGCTGGCGGAGAATGCGACGATCGTCGGCTTCGGCGTGTACATCTGGAACGTGGAGCTCACGACCAAGGTCATCGCCGACCTGAAACGCCTGCGGCCGAAAATGACGATCGTCGTCGGCGGGCCGGAAGTGTCGTTTGAAACCGATCAGCAGGAAATCTGCGGCTTGGCCGATTACGTCGTTCGCGGCGAGGCGGATCTGGCATTCGCCAAACTCTGCGAAACACTGCTTGCCGGCCGCCGGCCGCTGATGGGCGTGATCGATGCCGAGCTGCCGGAGTTCACGCAACTCGCTTTGCCGTACGCGCTCTACGACGAGCAGGATTTGAAACACCGCGTGATGTACGTAGAAGCCAGCCGCGGCTGCCCATTCAAGTGTGAGTTCTGCTTGTCGTCGCTCGACGTCCCCGTCCGCAACGCGCCACTCGATGGCTTCTTGGAAGACATGCAGCGGCTGCTGGACCGCGGGGCAAAGCAGTTCAAGTTCGTTGATCGTACGTTCAATCTGAATCTGACGATCAGCCGGCGGATTCTGGAGTTCTTCCTTGAACGCTACACGCCCGGCCTGTTCGTTCACTTTGAGATGATCCCGGACCGGCTGCCCGAAGCGCTGCGGGCCATCATCGCCAAATTTCCGGCCGGTGCGTTGCAGTTTGAGGTGGGCATTCAATCGCTGAATCCTGAAGTGGAATCGCGCATCAGCCGCCGGCAGGATCATGATCGCTTAGCGGACAACCTCACCTGGCTACGCGACAATACCGGCGTGCACGTTCACGCCGATCTCATTGTTGGCCTCCCCGGCGAAGACCTCGTCAGCTTCGGCCGCGGGTTTGATCGCTTGTATGCGTGGCGGCCGCAGGAGATTCAGGTCGGCATCCTCAAGCGCCTGCGCGGCGCGCCAATCGTCCGTCACGACGCCGACTGGGGCATGGTCTACAGCCCCCACGCCCCGTACGAAATCCTGCAGACGGCCCATGCATCCTTCGAAGACATCACGGCGATGCGCCGCTTTTCCCGTTACTGGGATCTGGTCGCTAATAGCGGCAACTTCAACCGAGTCACTCAACTGCTGCTGGACTGCCCATCCCCGTTCGAACGCTTCTTCGCGTTCAGCGCCTGGCTCTACGAACGCACCGGCCACCGCACCCACGGCATCGGCCGCGGCGACCTTACCGAAGCGTTACGCAGCTACCTGATCGACAACGCACAAGTGAGCGTCGAACGCACGGACGCCGCGTTCAAAGAAGACCAACGGCCCCGCCGCAAAGACCTGCCGAAGCGTCAGGCGCAGCATGCTGAGATCTCGACGCTCGTCTGACCCGCCCTCTTGAAGTCGGCGCAAAAGAAAACCCCACCTATGGGTGGGGTAGGGCCTTCTTTTCTCATTGTGTTGAGACGGTTTGAACTCGGTCGCTGGGTTTCAGCGATAGAACTCGATGATCAGGTTCATGTTCACTTCGAAAGGAACATCGTCCGGGGTCGGCAGTGCGTTGATCTTGGCCGTCAGTTGCGACGGGTTCCACTCGATCCACGCGGGTACGTTGTGGCCGGCCATTTGTTCCATGTTGGAACGCATGAGCGGGTGCGACTTTTCGCGGAAGGTGATGACCATGCCCGGCGCCACGATGAAGCTGGCGATGTCGACCTTGTGGCCGTCGACGAGGACGTGGCCGTGGTTGACGATCTGGCGGCTGGCCCAAATCGTCTTGGCGACGCCCATGCGACGGATGACGTTGTCCAGACGCAGTTCAAGGCGTTGCAACAGCGTGTTACCGGTGTTGCCCTTGCTGGCCTGGGCGATGGCGAGGAAGCGACGGAACTGCTTTTCGAGCACGCCGTAGTGGAACTTCAGCTTCTGTTTTTCGGTGAGACGAACGCCGTATTCGGTGTTGCGACGGCCGCGGTAGCCATGCATGCCGGGCAGGTTCAGGTCGCCGCCGGTGTGCTTAGGAACGTCGGCAATCGGAACGCCAACGCGACGGGAAAGACGGACCTTGGGGCCGGTATAACGGGCCATGGGGAAGCTCCTCAAGACTGGCTGACCGGCCCGAATAAATTCGCTGGGCCGGCCGCAGATCGGCCGCGGCATGGTCTTGAGGCATGCCGCGATCCGTTTCCCGCTAAATCGCGGGCAGAACAATGTAGCGATTCGGCCGCAAAATCGCAAGGCTATTTACCTCAGCCGCCACCGGGTCGGCCAGAAGACGACATAGCTGAACACCGCCAGGATCAACAGCAACCCCCACGCCATGCCCGGGTAGGCATTTACGACACCTCGCTGGATCACCCCGCCGATGGCCGGACTGACCCACCGCGGGAACGCCTCCGCCAGCCGAGCACCCCACTCGGCCACCCGGTCGTTAGAGCCGAACATCTGATGAATCGTCATCGCGGCCGATGCGATTGAGAGCAGTAGCCCCAACGATGCCATCCCCACGCTGTATCCGCAGCAGATGGCCGCCGTCGCCGCAGCAAAAAGAAGATACCGCTCATGAAGGCTGACCGTCAGCATGAAAAACAACAGCCATGGCAGCACGATCGCCGGCAGCACCCGCCGATCGCGCCGCCGGGCATGGATGCCGATGGCGATACCGCTGCAGACCAGCAGCACGGCATAACAGCCGTTGAACAGTGATTTGGTAGTCACCTCTAAGGTTCCAGAATTGAACGCTGCGCTGTTGATGTTAAACGCAATGGTGTCGACGGGAGCAGGCCAGCCAAACTTCAGTTCAAACAACGCCGGCAGGTTGCTGGCCGGGCCGAAAACCATGTAGGGGAACTGGGCCGTGCCGAAGTGAAACGCGCAGGTCCACCATGCGGTGCTGCCGCTGAAGAGAAACGGCGCGGTGATCAATGCCGCCCCCACGACGCCGCACACCCGCCACAGGTTCCCCCGCCACGGCCATATGGACAGCAGCCCGGCTGCCATGGCCGCCCCTCCGCCCCACTCCCAGTTCTCCCGGTTTCTCGACAGACACCACGGCCACGCCGCCGCGATGAAGACGAGCAGCGCCGCGCCAGCAATGAATGCGACTTTGGTTCGCATTCGCGGCCGATCGTCCGGCATCAACGCCTCGCCGATATCCGGTGCCGATGCCGATGCCGATGCAGATTTCACAAACGTCCACCAACGGGCCATCGCCGCAATCAAAACGCTCGTCCCGAGCCCGACGACCCAACCGATGGCCGGCCAATCAACGGACCGCGCCACTGCGAACAAATCTGATGGCCAGTTAAAGAACGATCGCGACGCTTGCGTCTGCCGGAGCGTCGCCAGCACATCAGCCGGGATGAACGTCAGCGTCCACGGCGACACGATCGCACCGATCGCGGCAAACGTCCCCGACGCCACCACCAGCATGGCCCTCGGCCCGCCGACCACCAACGCCCAAGCCGCCAGCCCCGGCGCGATGGCCAGTTGCTGGCCCTTGAACATCGCGCCAATCCCCAGCGTGATGCCGGCGACAAACCACCATTCCAAGCTGGCGGCCAACGCGGTCAGCAGGAAGAACGGCACGATCCACGCATCCCACGTCGGCCAGGCGTACGCATCCATCAGAATGGTTGGGTTCAGCCACAACACCAGCCCGGCCGCCAGTCCTTGCCAGAGGCCGCAGAAT
>JAQGHK010000425.1 GCA_028288875.1 Phycisphaerales bacterium
TGTCTTTGAACATCGCTAGGCGGTCGGGAATCCATTCTGGAAAAGATGTCTTTGGATCGGCGAAGAGCAGCTGACCCAGCGCGTCCGCCGTCTTCTCTGATCCGAAATAGCCGAACACAAACACCGCCACCGAGACGCCGATCAGCACGAACGTCACCGGCACAGCGTTGCCGATCGGGGCGAACGTGGTCGTACGAACGTCGTGGAAATTCTGCCGGCGTTTGTCGGCGGCTTTATCCTGCTGTTTCCGAATGGAAGCGGCGTCGGCGGCGGAATCGAACCGGGCATCGGCGGGATTCGCCTGAAACCGCTGAAGTTCGGCCAGACCGGCGTCGAGGTGGTCGTCGTGCTCCACCCAAATCTGCCACGCGCCGCTTTGGCCTTCCTCAGCACGGGCGGCGACGGACCGCGTGAGCAGGTAATCCACAAACCGCCGGGCATCGGCTTCGGCGGGCACTTGGCCGATCATTCGCATGGAGTGAGGATAGCGGATGAAGGCGCGCAGGTCGTGCGGCGAGAGGCCGTTAGTCCGCGGCCAGCGGTTCGATGCCGGCGACCTTCACGCAGCGCATCGCCAGGAACATCGGGATCTCTTTACGGGACTGATTCTCCGCCGCCTGACGGGGGCCGGGTTGGCTGGTCTTGTGGCTGGGCCATTCTTCGAGGGCGTCTACCAGCAGGCCGGCTTGGCGGCCGGCTTTGACGTACGCCTCGATCGGCTTGTGGAACGTCCAGGTGTAGTCCGACTCTTTCTGGCCGGGGTGGGCGACGATTGGGCTCTTGCGCGGAATGAGATATCGGTCCACGCGCCGGAACTGCGTCTTGGTCGCCTCGTCCCAGCCCCAGTGGCTTTCCTTCGCGCCCCGGAAGGCTGGGTGCATCATCACCACCACGAAACGGCCGAGCGGCTTCAGGCAACGGGCGACGCTGTCGAACACCGGGCGGATCGGGTGGATGTTCTGGATGGCCAGCACGCACGCGGCGGCATCAAACGTGGTGGCGGGGAGTGCCGAAAGATCGCGCGCGTCGCCGACGCGATAGTCGCCATCGCCTTTTTTCTTGGCAGCGGCGATGAGTTCGCGCGCGGCATCCACGCCGGTGGTTTCCACGCCTTTATCCCGCAAAAGGCGGCAGAGCACGCCTTCCCCACAGGCGACGTCCAGCACCTTCTGCGTCGGCTGGGCGTCGAGCAGGCGAAGCACGCCCGGCAGCACGACATGGCGGTGATACTCGGACCCAGACTCGCCGACCAAGGCGTCGTACCAGGCGGCGATGTCGGACCAATCGGTGGTTTTCGGCGGTAAAGGTTTACGCATCAGTCGCGGCCGAGCCTACCGCCAAGGCGGGCCGGCGGCTACGTCCCGTAATGGGGCACTCCGCTTAACCCCGAAAGTTCCTCAGGGAAAACACCGAACTTGGGTGCAGGGGATGGGCCGGATAACGCTGGGAGTTGTTGTGACGTCTTCTCGACGGGTTGTCTTGGTATCGCTGATCAGCCTTTGGGCGACGGCGGCGGTGGGGGGCATGACCATGCTGATGGCGTCCACGCGCCGCCCGGACTCCGCCGCTACTGACCGGCCGCTGTGGCCCGTCGACGTGTCACTGGCCCGTTCGCAAAACGGCGTTATCGGTCCGACGATCGTCGTCTGCCTTCACCCCCGTTGCCCCTGCAGTGAGGCCACGCTCGACACCCTGGAGACGCTGCTGGCTTCGGCTCGTAACAAAACGGCGTACGCGATCTTTTCCATGCCCGATCAACCTTCAGCCCAATGGACCGACGTGGAACTGATCCGGCGAGCCAAATCCATCAAGGGCCTCACCGTCATCCTCGATGCGGGCGGCCAGCAGTGCGCTGCATTCGGCGCGAAAAGCAGTGGCCAGGCGTTTCTGTATGACACCGGCGGCCGCCTGGCGTTTGCCGGCGGGCTGACGCCCGGTCGCGGCGAGGTGGGGGCGTCGGTCGGCAGTGCGTTCGTCGCCCGTGTGTTATCGGACGAAGCATGGCCGACTGAGGTCGTTCGCTCCGATGTATTTGGTTGCGCCCTCTATCACCTTCCGTCGGGGAGCCCGCGATGAATTCTTCCGCACCGGACTCGCTCACCGCGGACGCGATCTACACCGACCTGCGCCATCGCCTGCATGCCGGTACCGATCGGCTGATCGCGGCGCTGCTGCTGCTGCAGTGGGCCGGCATGGTCGCATGGTCGCTGGTCAAAACGCCGTACACCTGGACCGGCGATATTGCCACGCTGCATCCGCACGTGTGGGCGGCGTTCTTGCTCGGCGGATTCATCAGCCTGCCGGCCGCCATTCTGTCGCAGCGATTTAGTGGCTCGATGCTGACGCGGCAGGTAAATGCCGTCGCGCAGATGCTGGCCAGTGCGTTGCTGGTGCACGTGTCGGGCGGACGGATTGAAACGCATTTTCACGTCTTCGGTTCGCTGGCCATCCTCTCGTTCTATCGCGACTGGCGCGTGCTGGTTCCCGCGACTTTGGTGGTCGCATCCGAGCACTTCCTTCGCGGCCAGTACTTCCCGCAGAGCATCTACGGCACGCCGCGCGTGGACACCTGGCGGTTTCTGGAACACGCGGGCTGGGTCGTTTTTGAAGACATTTTCCTGGTCATCGCGTGCGTGCGTGGCGAGCGTGAAATGCGTCGCACCGCCACCGAAAGCGCCGCCTTGCAGGAGGCCAAGCGCCTCGCCGACGCGGCGAATATCGCCAAGAGCGACTTCCTGGCGAACATGAGCCATGAAATCCGCACGCCGCTGAACGGCGTGATCGGGATGACTGAACTGCTGCTCACTACAACACTGGACGACCGCCAGCGCAAGCAGGCCCGGCTGGTGAAGACGTCGGCGCTGGACTTGCTCGGCTTGGTCAACGACGTGCTGGACTTTGCCAAGATCGAAGCCGGCAAGATGGGGATCGACAAGTTCGCATTCGATCTGCCCCAGGCCATCGAGGCCGTGATTGACAGCTTCGCCGAGCGTGCGGCCCGCCGTGGGCTGGATCTGGCTTGCCAGATCGACCCGCGCGTCTGCCGCGCCTACACCGGCGACCCGCAGCGTCTGCGCCAAGTCCTGACCAACCTCGTCGGCAATGCCCTCAAATTCACCGAGCGCGGCCAAGTGGTCGTGCGCGTGACGCTGGACGAAACCGCGCCACCCACGACGGTTCGCTTTGACGTGGTCGACAGCGGCCCAGGCATCGGCGCTGAAGATCTGGCCAAGCTGTTCAACAGCTTTCAGCAGGTCGACAACAGCGCCACGCGTCGCCACGGCGGAACAGGCCTGGGGCTGGCGATCAGCAAGCAATTGACGGCGCTGATGGGCGGCAAGATCGGTGTCAGCAGCCGGCTCGGCGTGGGCAGCACGTTCTGGTTTACCGTCTGCCTGGCCGACGCGCCGGCAACGGCTGCGGCCCCCATTCCCGCCGCGGCGGTCGACAACATTCCCAACGCTCAGGACGTCCGCGTGCTGGTCGCCGACGAGAACGACGCCCACCTGGCCGTCCTCCAGCAGCAATTGGCCAATTGGGGACTTC
>JAQGHK010000434.1 GCA_028288875.1 Phycisphaerales bacterium
CTATCGCGCCGACGAAACCGGCCAGATGAAGGCGACCACCTCCGCCGTCGCCGCGCAGGAGCTTTATCCCGACATCAAAGTCACCGGCCTGAACGTCGATGTCGTTCACGACCTGGGCGCGGGCGTCTTCCGTTGGGCTGATGTCGTCATCGGCGGCTTGGACAATCGTGAGGCCCGCTTGGCCATCAATCGCCAATGCTGGCGCATCGGCCGGCCGTGGGTGGACGGCGCGATCGAAGTCATCCAAGGCGTCGCCCGCGTCTTCACACCCGATGCCGAGCAGGCCAACGCCTGTTACGAGTGCACCATGAGCGAGCGCGACTGGAAGCTGCTGGCCCATCGCCGCAGCTGCAATCTGCTGACGCGCGCGCAGATGGAAGGCGGCCGCACGCCGACCACGCCCACCATCGGCAGCATCATCGCTGGCGTGCAGGTGCAGGAGACACTCAAGTTGCTCCACGCCCTGCCGACGCTCGCCGGCCGCGGGTTCGTCTTCTCCGGCGATACCGCCGACAGCTATATTGTGGAGTACCAGCGCAAGCCCGATTGCCAGTCGCACGACACACTGGGCCGGATTGTCGAACTGGAAACCTCGGCGGCGGACACGATCGCCAGCGAACTGCTCGCCACCGGCCGGGCCGCGCTTGGCGATGATGCGGTGCTGGATCTCGGCCGCGACGTGGCGCATGAGATCGTCTGCCATCAGTGCAATCACCGGCGCGACGTGTTCCGGTCGCTCGGCTCGCTGACCGTAGCCGACGCCACCTGCGAAAAGTGCGGCCATGCTGGTTGTGAAGTAACCACTTTCAATACGATCAACGGCGACGAGCCCTACGCCGGCCGATCGCTGGCCGACCTCGGCGTGCCGGCGTTCGATATCGTCTCCGCTCGCACGGCGCGGGACACGCTCGGCTACGAACTGCGCGGCGACGCACCCGCCGTGCTCGGCGACTGTTTTGACGAAGGGTTGGAATGGACATAATCCCGCCACCCAGCGAACTCAACGCCCCGCCGCCGACGGTTTCGCCCAATGGTGAAGACTTGGACGTCGACCGCATCGAAGCCGACGAACTGCCGGTGCGGAAGCTCACGCACGTCAGCGCCGACCGCGGCACCGCGTTTACGGTTGTCATCCAACGGTCGACGCTCAACGCCATGCATGTGCACGGCAAAAGCGATACGGCCGTTGAAGTGTGCGGCGTCCTGGTCGGCGAACTGCGGCACGATCGCATCAGCCCCTATCTGCTGATCACCGCCAACATCGCCGGCGATAAAGCCAGCAGCCGGCAGACGCAGGTCACTTTCACGGCCGAAACCTGGAACATGGTGCAGGCGGAGATGGAAGCCAAGCACCCGGATAAAAAAGTGGTCGGCTGGTATCACACGCATCCGGGGTTTGGCGTGTTCCTCTCCGGCATGGATCTGTTCATCCAGGACAATTTTTTCAACCTCGCGTGGCAGGTGGCGTGGGTCTATGACCCGCTTGCCGAAATCGACGGCGTGTTCGTCTGGCGGCTCGGCAAAAGTGTGAAGGCCGACTTCCTGATCGAAGAAGACGTCGATACGCACGGGCACGATTTCCGCTCTACTCTGGCGGCCGGTTCACATCCGGTGGTGGTGACCGCCCGGCGAACGCGGCGTGAGCAATTGGCGAATCTTGCCCTGCTGACGCTGGTGTTTCTCGCCTGTTTCGGGATCATCTGGTACGGAATGGTTTGGATGGCCAGTCACGGCTTCCGGGTCCGTTTGCCGATCGAACGATAGCCGTATGCCTGACGAAAAATTGCACATCAATTGGGACGACCTTCAAGCCCCGCAGGTTGAAGAGAAGCTGCAACAGCAGCAGGCCGTCAGCGGAACGCAGAATCACTACGAATCGACCGAAATCACCGTTCCGCCCCCCCAGCGCCGGTTCGCCTTCCTGAATAACGCCGTCGTTTACCTCAGCTTGTTCGGCGCGCTAGGCGGCCTGCTGGGCTGGGGGCTGGGCGAATTGTTTCACCTGCGGCAAAACGCGCGGGAAGACGCCAAGACCCTGATTCACCAGTATGAAGAAATCGTCCGCAGCCAGGTCAAGATCAACGCCACGCCGGCCGAGATGGAGCGCGCGACCAAATCGATCAAACGCGCCGGGCAGAATAATCCGTACTTCAAAGTCCAGATCGATCCCGTTTTGAGTGACGACGAAAAGGCCAAGCAGACCGAGGCCCTCTACAGCCAGGATGCCAATCGCGATTTCATCGCCAACCTGCTGTTCTACGGCCTGAGCGGCGTGACAATCGCTGTGCTTCTGGCCGCGGCGGATTCGCTGGTGGAACGTAACATCAACGGCGCGATCATTTACGGATCGGTCGGTGCAGTCGTCGGCTTGGCGGGCGGCGCGGTGGTGGCATTGCTCGTCAATCGCATTGAGCAGCAGATGATGCCGACGCAGGAGGTATCGACCTTCACCAACCGCATGGTAACGCACGCCGTGTGCTGGGGCATTCTCGGCCTCTTCATCGCCGCGGCGCCGGGCATCGTGCTGCGGAACGGCAAGCGCCTGATGATCGGCATGGTCGGCGGCCTGTTGGGCGGTGTGATCGGCGGACTTCTTTTCGCTCCGGTCGAAGAATACAGCGGCAGCCCGCACATCAGCCGACTGGTGGCGATCGTGTGCGTGGGCCTGGTTGCCGGGCTCGCGAGCGGCATCATCGAAAACGCCGTGAAGAACGGCTGGCTGAAAGTGGAAAGTGGCCTGATCGCCGGCAAGCAGTTCGTGCTGTACCGCAATCCGACTTTCATCGGCAGCCATCCCATGAGCCACATTTACCTGTTCAACGACAGCCATGTCGGCCGTCGGCACGCCTGCATTCACGTGCTGAACAACGGCTTTGAGCTGGAAAACCTGCCCCTCGGCACGCCGACTTATGTCAATGACCGAGCCATCATGCGGGCAAGACTGCACAATGGTGATAAAATCCGCGTCGGCGGGACGACCTTCTACTTTCAGGAGCGCAACAAGGCCTAAGGCCGGCGAACGCTCATGGGCATTCTTTTTGTCGACAATGGCGAGGTACGCACGTTCGATCTGAACGGCTCGAGCACCATTGGCCGCGACGGAACGAACGACATCATCGTCAAACACCCCACGGTGTCGCGGACCCACGCCCGCATCAACAGCGACAAGGGCGGCCAGTTTTTCCTGACGGATTTCAGCTCTCGCAACGGCACGCGCATCAATGGACGGGCCGTCGCGCCCAATGGCGAGCCTTTGCAAAACGGCGCGCGGTTACGCATCGGCCATGTGCGCGCATGGTTCTATCTGAAGATGCCGGAGAAACTGCCGCGTTCGCTGAGCAATCGCGATGCCGGCGTGGTCTTCAACTGCGCCTGCGGCCAGCGCCTCTGGTCCGCCACTGACACGGCCGGCATGTCGGTCGTGTGCAATAACTGCAATCAGAACGTGGAAGACCCCCGCAGCAGCGAAGATGACGATGACGCCTCCGGCAAGGTGACGGGGGCGCAACTCGACGTCGAAGCCGCGGACGCGACGAATATCTGCGGCATCTGCCAATGGCCGATTGACGCGCACGAAGCCTCGCACGTCTGCCCCGCCTGCAATATGCCCAGCCATCAGGAATGCTGGATGGAGAATCTCGGCTGTTCCACCTACGGCTGTTCGCAGGTGAACGCGCTGGTTCCGAAAGTTCGTCCTGCCGAGCCAGTCCTCGGCGCTGGGCCCGAGCCGTTTCCGGAAATCATCCCGGAGCCGGTGGAAGCTAAATCGCTGGCCTGGGGCCACATGTTGCTGGGCCTGTCGGTCGTCGCGTCGCTCCTGGGTCTTGTGGCATTCGGGATTCCGTCGGCCGTCCTGGCACTGGTGGCGCTGATCCGCCTGCTGACCACGCGCGACAAAGATCGGCCGGTGCTGACGGCCGCGGTGTTGATTGCCGTTCTGGGGGCGGCTGCGGGCGTGATGATTTCGCGCCTCTGGTGGCTCGGCAAACCGCTCTTTTCGGGGTTTGAATGATTGCGTTTGTTTGTGACAGCTGCCAGAAGCCGTTCACCGTTCCCGATAGTTACGCCGGCCGACGGGCGCGATGCAAAGGATGCGGGAAAGAGATCCGCGTCCCCGCCGCCGTCGCGCCGGATCCGAGCGCGTCGTCCAAGCCGTCGCTGCGCGTTCGCCGGCTGATTGCCGATGCGGAATTGATGCGCAAGACCTTCGCCGCGTCGAAGAATATCCACATCGCCGCGACCGAAGGCAGCCCGCCGGAAGTGTATCGCGTGGCGTTCAACGTGGTCGGCCTGGATCGCGACGCGAAGGGCCGGCCGGTTCAGCGCAACCAGCACGTGGCCGAGATTCGCTTGGGTGCCGATTACCCGCGTCTGCCGCCGGTCTGCAAGATGATCACGACGGTGTTCCATCCGAACATCGACACCGCCAGCGTCTGCATCGGCGACCACTGGACGGCCGGTGAGCGGCTGGTCGACCTCGTCGTCCGCCTGGCCGAGATGCTGGCGTTTCAGGCGTACAACATCCGCAGCCCGCTGGACGGCGAGGCCGCCATGTGGGCCGACCTGAATCAGGCAAAGTTGCCGACCGATCCGCGGCCAATGATGCCGCAGACCGGCAAAGAGGCGACGTGACGAATTCCCTGCCGCCGCGCGTCAGCTTCCCGCAGGATCGCCTGCCGGAACACGCCTGCCCGGCGTGCGGCGCACCAACCCTGCGAACCTTTTACGCAGTCCGCGGCGTTCCCGTTCGAAGCAATGTGCTGATCGATCACGTGGCCGACTCTGAAGCTTTTCCGACTGGCGACGTCGTCCTCGCACAATGCGACACGTGCGCGTTCATCACGAACACGGCGTTCGATGAATCGCGCCTGATGATTTCGCAGGCCCGCGAAGCCAGCCAATCCTGCTCGCTGACATCCTGCGACTTTACAAAACAACTCGCGGCGCGGTGGATCGAGCGCTACGACCTGCGCGGCAAGACGCTGATCGAAATCGGTTGCGGCCAGGGCGAGTTCCTGGAAAGCCTTTGCGAGTTGGCGGGTGCACGCGGCGTCGGGTTCGATCCGGTCGTCCGACGCGATCGCAGCAAAGTTGCCGACGCGATCTTCGTCGCCGGGCCCGTTGAAGATTTCGTCGATCGCGTCCGCGGCGACTTCATTTTCTGCCGGCACACGCTCGACCACATCGCCGAGCCGTTGAAGTTTCTCTCTCTGCTTCGCCCCGCCGCCGAAAACACGCCGGTGCTGTTTGAAGTGCCGGACAACGCCCGCGTCATGGTCGAGGGCGCGTTCTGGGATATTGGCTACGAGCACAGCAGCTATTTCTCATCGGCCTCACTCACGCGCGTGTTTCAGCGAGCGGGGTTTGAAGTGACGCGGACGACATTGGAATTCGACAATCAGTGGTTGGTCTTGGAAGCCGCAGCCGAGCCGGTCGGTGGACAGAAACGCGACATGCCGAGCCTGAGCGAACTGCGCAGCGCGACGCATTTTGTTCGCATCGCGACCGCGAAGATGAACCACTGGCTGACGTTCGCCGCTGAGGCCAAACGGCAGAAGCGCAAGTGCGTCATCTGGGGCGGCGGCAGCAAGGCCGTCGGATTCCTGACGACGCTGGGGATTGAGGGCGAGTTTGAGTGCGTCATCGACATCGATCTCGCCAAGCAGGGTTCGTACCTTCCGGGCACGCGGTTGAGGATTGAGCCACCGGCGGCGCTCATGACCGTCCGCCCAGACGTGGTCCTGATAACAAACCCCGGCGATCGAGATGCGATCGCCATGGATTTGGCGGCGATGGGGCTGACGCCCGAAATCAGCACCCTTTAGCGGCTCCAATCGAAGCAAAACCGCCTTTTCACCCCCGCCAACGCCGGTTTGCGTCAAAAACGGGCTTCGGTTACGATGTTCAACCCGCTGTCGCCAAGGCGGGACGGCCGTTCCGGCGTTTGCCGGGGTTCGGTCGAAACGTGTTTCGAAAATCATCACCAAAGCCCCATGTCGGCCGTGCGTAATGGCAACGCCGTCGGCTGATCGGGCTGGCAGCCCAAGAGCTGTTGTTTGAGGAGAAAGTTATGACCCAGGCAGAACTCGTCAAAGCCTTGATCGACGCCGGTATTCACTTCGGTAATCCGGCCAGCCGTTGGAACCCGCGTATGGAGCCGTACATCCACGGCAAGCGCGGCAATGTCCACATCATCAATATCAAGGAAACCGTCAAAGGTCTCCTGCTCGCCAAGAAGCTGATCCAGAACACCGTCGCCGCTGGCAAGGACGTGCTGTTCGTCGGCACGAAGCGCCAGGCCCGTATGGCGATCGTCGATGAAGCCAATCGCTGTGGCATGCACTATGTCTCGGAGCGTTGGCTCGGCGGCACGCTGACGAATTTTCGTACCATCCGCGATCGTCTGAAGCGCCTCGAGCAGCTCGAAAAGCTGTTCAACACCGGCGAAATCGAAAGCTACTCGAAGAAGATGAAGGCCACCCTCAATCGTGAGATGGTCAAGATCCAGAGCAACCTCGGCGGCATCCGCAAGATGGACAAGCTCCCGGGCATCATCTTCCTGATCGACACCAAGCGCGAACACATTGCCGTCAACGAAGCCAAGAAGCTCGGCGTCAAGACCATCGCTCTGATCGACACCGACGGCGATCCGTCGCAGATCGATCTGCCGATCCCCGGCAACGACGACGCGATGCGCGCCATCGCCTTGGTCGTCAGCCAATTGGCCGACGCGGTGATCGAAGGCAAGCAAGGTCGCACGACCCAAAGCGGCCCAGCCGGCCAGGAAGGCCAGCGTCGCAGTGCCCGCTCGGCATTCAAGGCCACCGGTGATGGCGCCGCCGAAGGCGTCCCCGCTGCCGACGAAGCCGCGACCGGCGAAGTGCCGACCGAGACGCCCGACAGCCCGAAAGAGCCAGTCGAAGCCGTTGCCGCTGCCTCTGCATAAATGAATCAGTAGACAGAGGGCAGAAGGCAGTAAGCAGAAACACATCGGCTTCCGATGTTGCTCTGCTCTGTCTTCTGCCCTCTGCATTCTGCCTACCTTTTTAAGGAAAACCATGGCCACAATCACCGCCAGCCTCGTCAACGAACTCCGCGCCAAGACCGGCCTCGGAATGATGGAATGCAAGAAGGTCCTGACCGAAGTCGATGGCAATCTTGAAGCCGCCGTCGACGCCGTCCGCAAAAAGGGCGTCAAGGCCAGCCTCACGGAGCGCGCCGCCACTGAAGGTCGCGTCGAAACCCTGACCAACGGCGCCACCGCCGTGGCCGTGGAGGTCGTTTGTAACACCGACTTCACCGCCAAGAGCGACGTGGTTCTGGAAGCCGCCAAGCTCGCGGCCAAGAAGCTCGCTGATGGCGCGACGGACGTGGCGAATGACGCTGAGATCAAGGGCGTCCTCGAAAACGCCAGCAAGGTCACCGGCGAGAACGTTCAGCTCGGCCGCACCAGCGTTGTGACCGGCAATGTCGGCTCGTACCTGTACAGCACGGCCGGCAAGGGCAAGATCGGCGTTCTGCTGCAGTTCAGCGGCGCGGTCGATGAAGCCCTGGTCAAGAGCCTGGGCATGCACATCGCCGCGGCCCGCCCGGTCGCCCTCAACCGTGAAGGCGTCCCCGCCGAGCTGGTTGCCAAGGAAAAGGAAATCGCCGTCGAGCAGGCCAAGGCCACCGGCAAGCCGCAGGAGATCGCTGAGAAGATTGCCCAGGGCAAACTGAACAGCTTCTACGCCGAGCGCGTGCTGCTCGATCAGGAATTCATCAACGCCGAAATCTACAAGGGCAAGGTCAGCGACCTGCTTAAAAGCAAGAAGACCGAGCTGGTGAAGTACGTTCGCCTGGAAGTCGGCCAGGCCTAAGCCTCCGTTGATTCGGTCTACAAGTCAGCAGAAGCCGGCCCGGTAAATCGGGCCGGCTTCTTTCATTGGCGCATCGCATAAAGGCGACTTCACGTCGATCTCAGCCCCGCGCCATTTCGCTTTGCCTTTAGTCTCTCTGTGCCAACCCACAAGGAGAACTCCATGCGTGCGACTCTCGGCGGACTTATCGTTTCCGCCGCCCTCATCGGCGGCTGCAATTCGGATTACGGTTACAACGGAAGCAACAGCAGCGGCCGCGGAACGGGCGCGAACGCCGCCGGCCAAAGCGGCGGTGACATGACCTTACCCAACGCCGGCGACACCAGCAACGGCGGACCCAACCGTAACGGTGGCACGGGCATCGGTGGAAACACCGGCGGCAGCGGTGCCAACGGCAATGGCGGTGGCGGCAATGGCATGAACGGTGCCGGAACCGACACCGGTAACAACAGCAGCGTCGGATCAGGCGGCGGCGCGGGTGGCAGCAGTTCTGGCGGGGCCGGCGGCGGTGCAGGCGGCAAATAAGTTAGGCACGAAGGCCGGCCATTTAAGTTGCTCGGGCCACGCCTCATTTGCTGGTGGGTCGTTTCAGCAGTTTTACGCATTGGATCAAACGCCCGCACGTGTCTAAGCTACGGATGACGTGACGCGTTCAACCCGCATCTTTTCCGCACTGATGGCGATGGCTTTGTTCGTCGCCACCGTGTTCTGTAGCTGCGCCAGTGCTTCAGCGGTCGCCACGACCGCTCCGTCTGAGCCGCCGTGTTGTAGCCGCCCTACGCATACGTCCGAGGGTCATCACGCACCTACCGGTACGCCCGCTGAAGATTGTCCGCATTGCAAACAGTCGCTGGTCGCCGCCTCGCCAGCCTTGACGGGGACATTCGTGATGCTGCCGGTTCACCCCGTGTGGCTTATGTGCATGAATGTGTTGGCCGAGCCGACGCCGGCCAACGCTCTGACGCCGGCGCACACACCGCTGGCCGCGTTTGAAAAGACCTCCCCTCTCCCGCTGCGCCTGCACTGCGCCCTCATGTTGTAGCGCCGGCGTTTGCTGCCGCGTCCACTTCGCCCTCCCAATTTGCGCTTAGCGAACGATCGACATTTCGATCTGCGCGCCCCTCACTTCGGAGAACGCTCATGCGATCCGTCCTGCTTACGTCCGCCCTTTCCCTATTTCTCGCCGGCTGCGCCGTCCAAAACAGCACGAAGTCCCACGGCATGGCCAATCACCCGGCCGACCCGGATGCCTGCTGCGGAACAGTGCCCGCTCAAGGCGACAAGGCCGACATGACGATGCCGGCTGTCCTCACGCCCGGCGCCACACAACCCGCGATGGCCGCCTATGTCTGCCCAATGCACCCCGAAGTGACGAGCGATAAACCTGGCGCCTGCCCGAAGTGCGGCATGGCCCTCGTGCCGACCGCCAAGGGAGGCCACGATGGCCATCACTAAAGTGATGCTGGCCGCGGCCCCGTTGTTCGCCGGCTTGGCCGGCGGGTGTGCGGGGGCACGGCCGCATGAAAGCTTCCCTGCAATCTCGCACGATGTGGCCGACCGCGTCGGCTATGCCATTCACTGGCATGACGGATCACCCGCTGACAAGGAGGCTGATGCGAAAGTGAACGACCTGCTCGCTCGGCCGCTGGATGCCAATTCAGCCGTACAGATCGCGCTACTCAATAACCGCCGCCTGCAGGCGACCTATGAAGACCTCGGCATCGCTCAGGCCGACTTGGTCGCCGCTGGGCTGCTGCGCAATCCCGTGTTCGACGCGGCTTATCGCTTCGGAGACGCCGGCGCTCCGGCGAAAATCGATTTCGGCCTGACGTTTGATTTCGTCGATCTTCTGTTCCTGGGCGTTCGCAAAGATCTGGCCGCCGCCGAATTGGAAGCGACCAAAGCTCGCGTGACGGCATCCGTGCTCGATCTCGCTGGCGACGTGAAAACTGCCTTCTTCGCCATCCAGGCGGCGGAGCAGGCGG
The DNA here is from genome assembly GCA_028288875.1 of Phycisphaerales bacterium. Lineage (GTDB taxonomy): Bacteria > Planctomycetota > Phycisphaerae > Tepidisphaerales > Tepidisphaeraceae > RYN-431. The sequence goes on from JAQGHK010000434.1 coordinate 9,845, forward strand.
TGGAATTGCGAAGGCAAATCGCAGACGCCGCTGGCGCCTCGGCTGACTTTACAAAGCGTTTACGCGACGCCGGCAACACGACAGCCCTGAAGCTGGCGAGTGAGCAGGCGCTGAGCGCCGAAGCCCTGTTGGCACTCGGCCGCGCCGAAGCGGAAGCAGCGGCGGCACGGGAAATGCTCAATGGCCTGCTCGGTGCGTGGGGCGATCAGACGAAGTGGACGGTCGCCGGCCGCATGGCCGATCCTTCGGCGGCCGAACCCGATGTGGGCGGCATTGAGAAGCAGGCGATTGCCAGCAGTCTCGATCTGCGCGTCGGCCGGGCGAAGATCGCGTCGGCCGTGCGAGCGCTCGGCGTGGCTCAGCCGCTCGGCGTGCTGTCGCAATTGGAAACCGGCATCAGCACCGAGCGCGAAGGCGGCACCTGGTACACCGGCCCTTCCATCGCCCTGCCGATTCCGCTGTTCAGCCAAGGCCAGCCGGCCGCGGTGAAAGCTGCCGCCGAGGTGCGGCAAGGCGAAGCGAACCTGTACGCGACGGCTGTCGAAGTTCGCTCGGCCGCGCGGGCGGCCTTTGCCCGTGTCACGATGCTTCGGCGGCAAGTCGAATCGACGCGACAGACGCTCATGCCGCTCCGCGAATCGATCGTTCAACAAACGCAACTGCAATACAACGCGATGCAGGTCGGTGCGTTCGAGCTGCTGGCCGCCAAGCGCGACCAGATCAACTCCGCCGCGTCTTACCTGACGCTGCTGCGCGACTATTGGACCGCCAAGGCGCAGCTCGACCTGATCCTCAATGGTCGTGTGCCTCGGGCCGCAGCGTTGGGCAACAGTTCTGATTTCATGCTCGCCGGCGACGCCAGCGGACACTGATGTCTGCCGACGGTTCTCTATGACTTCAACATTCATCCACGGATAGAACCCATGAATCCACTCACGACTTCAATCACCCGTCGCCATGCCCTCGCGACGGCGGCCCTCACCGCCGGCGGCGTCGCCCTTTTCGGTCGATCGTCTGCGGCGATCGCGCAAGCACCAGCCACCCAGCGCGGGCCGGACTTCGACGCGGCCCCCGCCGCGCCAGGTAAACCGGGTGACGATTACACGCCGGTGATCATGCCGAACGGCTGGACGCTGCCGTTCAAAATCGTCGACGGTGTGAAGGTGTTTCACCTGGTCGTCGAAGACGTTCAACACGAATTCGCGCCTGGCCTAGAGGCCAAGTGCTGGGGTTTCAATGGCAGCGTGCACGGGCCATTGATTGAGGCCGTCGAGGGCGACCGCGTTCGTTTCTTCGTCACCAACAAGCTGGCCGCGCCAACGACCGTGCACTGGCACGGTCTCATCGTTCCGAACGGCATGGACGGCGTCGGCGGCCTGAGCCAGAAGGCGATTCAGCCGGACGAAACCTTCGTTTATGAATTTCCGCTACGCCAGCACGGCACGTTCATGTACCACAGCCACCACGATGAGATGACCCAAATGGCCATGGGCCTGACCGGCATGTTCGTGATCCACCCGCGCGGCGTGCCGAAAAGCGATCGGCCGGACCGCGACTTCGCCCTGCTGCTTCACGAATGGCGCATCGACGTCGGCACGGATCGGCCGAATCCGAACGAAATGACGGACTTCAACATCCTGTCCATAAACGCCCGCGTTTTTCCGGGCACCGCGCCGCTGATCGCCAAGCTCAACGACAAGGTGAAGATCCGCTTCGGCAACCTCGGCGCGATGGATCATCATCCGATCCACCTGCACGGCGTTGAATTTCTCGTTACCGAAATCAATGCCGGGGAGGTCCCCGAGGCCGCACGTCATCCCGGCGGGACAATTCTGGTTCCCGTCGGCAGCACGCAAGCGATCGAATTCATCGCCAACAACCCTGGCGACTGGGCCATGCACTGCCACATGACGCACCACGTGATGAACCAGATGGGCCACAAGGTGCCGAACACGCTCGGCATTGCCGACGGCGATGACAAGAAGGTTCGCGACCTGCTGCCGATGTACATGACCATGGGCCAAGCCGGCTCGGCCGACATGGGGGAGATGGGGATGAAGCAGCCGCCGAACAGTATCCCGATGGTCGGCGGTCGCGGGCCACATGATTACATCACGATGGGCGGCATGTTCACGATCGTGAAAGTGCGTGAGACGCTGCCGAATGGTTACGACAGCGACATCGGCTGGTACGAGAACAAGCCCGGCGAGATGGCGGTGCTGGCGGCGAATGATGTCCTGCAACGCAACGGCATCGCCGCGGATGGCGGCACTGCCCCGAAGGCGCCGAAGTAGGTCTAACTGAATCGGCGCTCAATCGATTTCGCGTAGCACGCGAAAGCCGACATTGCTGCCGCGATAGCCGGGGCTGACTTTGCTGCGATATGCGGCCCGGCTGCTCAGCGGTGCGCCAAACCACGCCCCACCGCGCAGGACGCGATGTGTGCCATCGGCCGGTCCGGTCGGATCTGTCGCCGCGTCTGCGGAGTACGGCGCGAACCAATTGCCGGTCCATTCCCACGCGTTGCCGGCCAGATCAAACAGGCCCCACTTGTTCGGTTTGAATGCGGCCACGGGCGAGGTGTTGAGCAAGCCATCGGACCAATCGAACGTCGTCCACGTGGGGTACGTCTGCTTGGCCGTGGCATCGGCGCAGTTCGCGTGACCGACACCGGCGGCCGGATCGTTGCCCCACGTCCAGGCGTCGTCCGTGCCGGCGCGGTAGGCGTATTCCCACTCGGCTTCACTCGGCAGGCGATAACGGCGGCCGTCCTGGCGGCTGAGCCAATCGCAGAAGGCCGTCGCATCTTTGTGCGTGACGCAGACGACAGGATGGTCATCGGTTTGCATAAAATCTGGATCACGCCAACTGCGGCCAGGCGTCTTCGCGAACTTGGTGCCGTTGTAGATCTGTGCGTAGCCGTCGACGTCGGCTTCGGTCTGATAACCCGTGGCGGCGACGAACGCTGCGAATTCGCCGCGCGTGACCGGCGTCGTGGCGAGCTCGAAATCGCGCGTCAGGGTGACCGAATGCCGCGGTTGTTCGTTGTCGTACCAGTTTGATTCGCCGCCGTAGCGTTTGGCGGCTTCGTTGGCCCCAATCTCAAGGCCCATGCGGAATGTGCCGGCGTGGATGACGACAAAGGAGAGATTCATGCGGTCCACCCGCGGCCGAAGTAAGTCGCCCCGGATTCAGCCTTCAATGCTGAAGGGCCAATGGCCGTCGCCCAGAAGGTCGCGGACGCGTTCGCCGGCGTCGGCGTTGGAGAAATAGGCCGTCCACATGACGCGGACCGCGGCATTTTGCTCGATGAACTGCTGCCAGGCCGCGTAATGCTCACGCAGGTAATAGGCCCGGTTTTCCAGGGTGCTCATTCGTTCGGCCTGCTGTGTGGATTTTTTGTCCTGGTCGGCGATCTGTTGGCGGAGCTTCTGGTTTTCGGTCGCCAGCTCGTTTTTGCGGTCCTGGGCGGCCTTCAGCTGGTTGAGGGCGTCCTGATATTGCTCGGCCGTCGGGGCCGATTGGGCGCGAGCGGAGGCGGCAAGACCGGCAAGGAGAAGAGCGATGCACAGCGGCCGGTTCATGAACAGATTCCTTTCCGCGGCGGATTGTAACGACACCGGCCCTCGAATCGAGCGGACGGCCAACGCGAACTTGCCAACGGAAGCACGCCCGGCCTGATATAATCGGTCGGCCTCGGTTTGAGCTGAAAATATGATCCATTTCGTATGCATCTGCGGTGAACCCTTTGACGTCCCGGCCGAACTGGCGGGCGAATCGATGCAATGCCCCGTCTGCATGCGTCTGGTCGACGTCCCGCGGCTAAGCGATGAAGGCTCATTTGAGGATGATGGGACCGTCCGGATGGGCAATTCCCACCAGACGCCCTCGGGCTTGGGCGATAAATTCCGCGCGTTCGGACAGCACTCGGACATGCGGCCGGACTTGGAAGATTTTCTGCTGGCCGGCACCGGTGACCCCGCGACAACGCCAAAAGCTCGGCCGACGCCGCGCTACGATCCGATCACCGGCGAGCTATTACTGCCGGTCGAAATCCTCAATGACGACCTGCCGCCCCCTCCCGTAATCAATACGGGTGCCCCGGTGCTCGGCTACGCGCGGACGGTGCCTCGGGCCGGCGATCGTGAATCGCGGGTGACGCTGCACTGGTGGGCCGTCCCGTGGCGACTCCTGGGCGGCTGGAGCCTGATGGCCATCTCCATCATCTGGGGCGTGCACGTCTTCTGCACCGTCGGCGTGATGATTCCCGGCTTCAATGTCTTTTTCATCCTGCCGGCGTTCGTGATCACACTGATTCTGATCGCGCACTACGTGAACACGATCGAAGAGTTCGGGCCGAACGATCGTGACAGCGTTCCTGTGCTATTGCGCAGTGTTTCCCTTGGCGAAGATGTGTTTCATCCGCTCTTCAGGTGCCTGATGTCCGGCCTGTACGCGTTTTTCCCCCTCCTGGTGATCGCCATCTTCTCCCCGCCGCACGCTTTTCGTGACCATTGGTGGCTATGGCTCGCGCCGCTGGGCTGGGGCCTGCTGCTGTTCCCGGCAGCGATCTTTACCACGGTGTGCGGCGGCGTGCTGCACAATCTGATGCCGCAGCGACTGCTGTCGGTCGTGATCGCTGCGCCGGTTCGCTATGCCTTGGCGTCGCTGGTGTTCTATGTGGCGCTGGTCGGCTATGGCGTCGCCATAAGCTCGATCGAAATCTCGCCGCCGACGGCGCTGGTGCCGAGTGCCACGACCGGCCAACTGCTTCAGACGGTGAAAAATACGTCGATCACGGTGGGCATCTTTGCCGCCGACGTGTACCTGATGCACCTGGCGGCCGCATGGCTGGGGCTGATCTATCGGTCCAAGCACGAGCAATTCAATTGGGTCCTGCAGCGTCACGAACGCGTCTATCGCGATGACGTCATGGCCAAGCTGATGAACCGCCGTGGCAAAGGGCACCTGGCGGATCAGCAACGGCTGCGCGAATCAGGCGCCCGGCCGGGGCTTCCCCCGCCGCGTCAGCACAGCGGATTTGAAGTGAAACTGTAGCCTGCGGGCCGGAGATGGCTACGATCGGTTCATGCGAATCGCTCTGGCCCAGATCAATCCGACCGTCGGCGACTTGCCGCGTAATGAAAAGCTGATGCAGGACGCCATTGCCGCCGCGAAATCCGCCGGCGCCCAGGCCGTGGTGTTTCCCGAACTCAGCGTCACCGGTTATCCGCCGAAAGACCTGCTGCTCAAACCGCAATTCATCGAAGACAACAAGGCCGTCGTCGAGCGCCTGGCGATGCATGCGCAGGGGATCGAAGCGATCGTCGGTTATGCGGAGCAGAACACCAACCCCGTCGGCCGAAGCCTGTACAACGCCGCCGCCGTGCTGCGCGACGGCAAGGTCGCCAGCCGGCACTTCAAAACGCTGCTGCCGACGTACGACGTGTTCGACGAAAGCCGCTATTTTGAGCCCGGCCCGGACGCGACGCGCAGCGACCTGGTTCAGCTCGTCGGCACGAAGGTCGGCCTTTCAATCTGCGAAGATTTGTGGAACGACGAGCGCCTGATCACGCGGCGCCTGTATCACCAGAATCCGATCGCCGACCTCGACGCCGCCGGGGCCGACGTGATGGTCAACTGTAGCGCCAGCCCGTACGTGGCCGGCAAGCACGCATTCCGCCTTGAATTGCTGGGGAGCCAAGCCAAGCAATTTGGTGCGCCGATGGTGTATGTCAATCAGGTCGGCGGCAACGACGAACTGATCTTCGACGGCTGCTCCGTGGTGTTCGATGCCAAGGGCAATCTGATCGCACAGGCCAAGGCGTTTGAGGAAGACCTGCTGATCGTCGATCTTGATAAGGCCGAATCGAATCGGATCGAATCCGTACCGCAGGATCTGGAGAGCATCCACAAAGCACTGATCCTCGGCCTGCGGGATTACGTGCGCAAGTGCGGCTTCAAATCCGTCGTGCTCGGCCTGTCCGGCGGTATCGATAGCGCGCTGGTCTGCGCCCTCGCCGTCGCGGCGCTCGGCAAGGAGAACGTGATGGGCGTGGCGATGCCCAGCCGCTATTCGTCCGACCACAGCGTCAGCGACGCCAAGGCGCTGGCCGACAATCTCGGCGTCACCTTTTACAAAGTACCCATCGGACCGGCGCACGATTGTTTTGAAGCGTCGCTCAAGGACGTCTTCGCCGGTCGGGCGAGTGATCTGACGGAAGAGAACATGCAGGCCCGCCTTCGCGGCAACGTGCTGATGAGCTTCAGCAACAAATTCGGCAGCCTGCTGCTGACCACGGGCAACAAGAGCGAAGTCGCCGTCGGCTACTGCACGCTCTACGGCGACATGTGCGGCGGCCTGGCGATCATCAGCGACGTGCCGAAGACCACTGTCTGGGCCCTTTAGCGATGGATCAATGAAAACGCCGGCCGTGAATTGATTCCATGGAACAGCATTACTAAGCCGCCGAGCGCCGAGCTTCGGCCGGGGCAATTGGATCAGGATTCACTGCCGCCGTACGAGATTCTGGACGGGATTCTGCACCGCCTGGTGGAGCAGGATAAAAGCCTGTCGGAGATCGTCTCCGACGGTTTTGACCCGCAGACGGTGTTGCGCGTGACGAAGCTGGTGGATCGTAGCGAGTACAAGCGCCGCCAAATGGCACCGGGCCTGAAAGTTACCAGCCGGGCGTTTGGCGTCGGGCGGCGCGTACCGATTGCGCAGAATTATCAGCAGCCGCTGCCGATGTGAGCGAATGCGGTCGCCGGGAGGCCACGTTACCAGTGATGCTTGAAATAGAGCACGTAAGCGATGGCGCACAGGGCCGGCACCAGCGTGACGATGCCAATCAGGCCCAGCGTGCGGCGGGTACTATCGCTGAGGAATGCGAACGGGGAGTTGATCAGCCGCAACGGTAAGAGCAACGGCGACGGTGTTTCCGGCGCGTCCTGCAGAAGCGCCTGGACGTCCGCGGCCGGCGCCGGCGGTGTTTCTGCTGATGCCGAGGATGCCGCCGCGGGCGCGGATGGAACGGGACCAGCCACTGTCGCAGGGGCGGCGACTTCCACCACGGGCGGAGGGGCCATAGCGGCCGGCGGTTCGATGACCGGGGCAGGCTCGGCCGGTGCTTCCGGCGGGTTCAGTAGATCGGCGACTGCCTGTTCGGCCGCAGACAGTGCTTCATCATTCCCAGCCGTTGTCTCTTCGCTGGCCGACTCGGGCGCCGCTTCCGCTGACGGTGTTTCTTCGGCGACGGGCGGATGCTCTTCGATCGGCGGCGGCGGAACAGCCGCTGGTGCGCCCTTGTCGGCCTCGGCAATCAGCCGGTCGATCGCCTCGTCCGCCATTTTGGCAAGCAGGTCGTCAGTGCTGCTGGCCGCCAACTCGGGCGGCGGTTCCATCGGGTCGGGAAGATCACGAAGGGCCTGAGACACTAAACCAAACCTCAACTGCTAAAGACGGGACGCGGGACAACCGCCCACGGTGGGCGACACGATAGCCCTCAAGCTGATCATCGGCAATCGTTCGCCCTTTCTTAACGTCCGTTTTCCGAGACAATCCACCTATGCGCCGCGTCCACGTCCCGGAAGTCCGCCTCGGCCTCATCACCCCCGACGCCGGCGAGGGGCATCACCTGCGCGACGTGCTGCGGGTGAAAATCGGCGAATCGGTCGAAGTTTTTGACGCCGCCGGGCGACGCGCCGCGGCAACGATCTTCGCTACCGACCCGGTTGTTACGCTGCAGGTGGAATCGCTGAAAGAAGAATCGCTGGCGGCGAATATCACCGTCGCCTCAGCCGTTCCCAAGGGCGATCGGGCCGAGTGGCTGGTCGAAAAATTGTCGGAACTAGGGACGTCGCGGTTCATCCCGCTTCGCACAGCCCGCAGCGTGGTGCACCCCGAAGGCAAATCCAAAACCGAGCGGTGGCAGCGCATCGCTGTCGAATCCGCCAAACAATGCCGCCGCCCCGGGCTACTGGGGATCGACCCGCTGACCGATCTGAAACGCTTGCTGGCAACGCTCAACCCCGCCGCCGCCATCTACCTCAGCACTCGGCCGGACGCCGAGCCGATTCAATCCGTTCTCGCCCGGCAGCCTGCTGAATGGCTATTGATCGGCCCGGAAGGCGACTGGTCGCCGGAAGAAGAAAAGGCTTTCGACGCCCGCGGATTGACCGCCGCGAGCCTTGGCCCCACGATTCTCCGCGTCGAAACCGCCGCCATGCTGGCCGCCGGCGTGGCGATGCTGCTGGCGTCTAACAAAAAGTGAACTCCATTCCATGCTGAACGACCCGCTCCGCCCACCGAACTCGTCCGCCCGCCTCGCGGGGCTGCTGTTTATCATTCTGGGTTCGCTCGCGCTGTTCGCGGGATTGAGTTTCCTCGCGTACGGAGCTGCTGTGCCAACGCTTCAGAATGATCCCGTGATGAAGCAGCAGCTTGAGGATCTGCGTCGACAGACAACGGTCGATTTACAACTCTCGGATCTGCAAGTCATCGCTTACGTCGCAGGCGCCCTTTTCGCGGCCTACGGCCTCGCGGCGATCGTGGTAGGCCTGTTCATTCGAGCATCAAACCGGGTCGCTTCGATCCTGGGAATCGTTCTGGCGGGTGGCGTGGTGCTGTTGCTCGGCCTTTGCTCACTGTCCTTGCTGCTGAAAGGCGGAGCAATTCCTCAGTTCGTCGTGGTCATGGGATTAATGG